>JAZQMU010000176.1:0-2843 GCA_045543595.1 Faecalimonas sp. | reverse complement strand
AAGAGCCGAGTTCTCTCTTATTTGGAAGAAAAATATAATGCAGTAATTTGTCAGGCTGATCATGTTGCGTGGAAACTGCAGGAGCCAGGAGAGAAAAGTTATTGTGGAATTGTAAAACATTTTGGAAAGGCAATCTTAAATGAAGATGGAACAATAAACAGAAGTGCTCTTGGAAAAATTGTTTTTAATGACGAGTCGGAACTGCGGATGTTAAACCAAATCACACATCCAGCAGTGAAGGAATACATAGTGGAGTGGATAGCGTCAGAAAAGAAGAAAAACAGTGCATTATTTATTATAGAAGCAGCACTTCTTCTGGAAGATAATTATGATCAGATCTGCGATGAAATCTGGTATGTTTATGCGAATGAAATGATTCGACGTGAGCGTCTTAAATCATCCAGAAATTATACGGATGAAAAGATAGATGCCATGATCGCGAATCAGCATACAGAAGCGTATTTTCGTGAACAATGTCAAATTACCATTGACAACAGTGGTGATTTTGAAGATACTTGTATTCAGATTGAACAAATTATGAAGAACTAGGAGAAGAATATGAGATTATGCAGTATTGCAAGTGGCAGTAGTGGAAATTGTATCTATGTTGGCAGTGACAATACACATATTTTGATTGATACAGGCATTAGTAAAAAGAGAATAGATGAAGGTCTTGCAGAGCTAGGACTGAGCGGTGAGCAGATTGATGGAATTTTGATCACACATGAGCATTCGGATCATATCCAGGGGCTTGGCGTTTTTAGTAGAAAATATGAAGTTCCGATTTATGCTACACGAGGAACGATTCGAGGGATTCAGGAGTATAAGTGTCTTGGAAAGATGCCGGAGGGAATATACCATTCGGTTGCAAAAGATGAAACCTTTGAGATTGGAGATCTGAAAATTAAACCATTTGCTATTTCCCACGATGCAAACGAGCCATCAGGGTACCGAGTTGAAACGGAAGATAAGGCAATTGCTGTTGCGACAGATCTTGGGATTTATGACGATTATACTATTGAAAATCTGAAAGATTTGAATGGAATAATTTTGGAGGCGAATCATGATATACATATGCTTGAGGTTGGTCCTTATCCATATTATCTGAAGCAGCGTGTGTTGGGAAATCATGGCCATTTATCAAATGAGTTGTCAGGACGACTTCTTTGTAATATACTTCATGATAAGTTGAAATATATTATGCTTGGACATCTGAGCAAGGAAAACAACTACCCAGAACTCGCGTATGAAACTGTAAAGTTGGAAGTGACGATGGGGAAAACACCATATAGCGGAGAAGATATTTCTCTCATGGTTGCAAAAAGAGACTGTATGTCAGAAATTTTATATATTTAGGAGAAAGATTATGAAAAAATGTATTATCACAGTAGTAGGGAAAGACACAGTAGGAATCATCGCTAAAGTTTGTACATATTTGGCAGACAATAAAATCAACATCTTAGATATTTCACAAACTATCGTAGAAGGTTATTTTAACATGATGATGGTTACAGATATGAGTTCGATTGAGAAAGATTTTGGTCTTATCTGCGATGAACTTAGAGAAGTAGGAACAGAAATCGGTGTTATTATCCGTTGTCAACGTGCTGAAATTTTTGAGAAAATGCACAGACTTTAATTTGAGACAGAAAGTGAGAAGACATTATGATTAATATTTATGAAGTTACTGAAACGAATCAGATGATCACACAAGAGAATCTTGATGTGCGTACGATCACTTTGGGTATCAGCCTTTTGGATTGCATTGATTCTGATTTAGATAGACTAAATGAAAAGATTTACAACAAGATTACAACAGTTGCGAAAGATCTTGTTTCTACAGGAAAAGAAATTGAGTTGGAATTTGGTATTCCAATCGTAAATAAACGTATCTCGATTACTCCAATCTCTTTAATAGGGGCAGCTGCATGTAAGACAAGTGAAGACTTCATTACAATTGCGAAGACTTTAGATCGTGCCGCAAAAACAGTAGGAGTTAACTTTATCGGTGGATACTCAGCCCTTGTTTCAAAAGCAATGACTCCAGCAGAAGAACTTATGATTCGTTCGATTCCAAAGGCTCTTGCAGTAACAGAACGAGTATGTAGTTCTGTAAATGTTGGTTCTACGAAGACTGGTATTAACATGGATGCGGTAAAACTTTGTGGTGAGATCATCAAAGAAGCAGCAGAAGAAACAAAAGACAACGATTCCCTTGGATGTGCAAAACTCGTTATTTTCTGTAATGCACCAGACGATAATCCATTCATGGCAGGTGCATTTCTCGGCGTAACAGAAGCTGATGCAGTGATCAATGTAGGTGTATCAGGACCTGGTGTTGTAAAACGTGCAATTGAACAAGTTCGCGGAAAAGGCTTTGAGGAACTTTGTGAAACAATTAAGAAAACTGCATTTAAGATCACGCGTGTAGGTCAATTAGTTGCTGGAGAAGCATCGAAACGACTTGGTATTCCATTTGGTATTATCGATTTATCTCTTGCGCCAACACCAGCAGTGGGCGACAGTATTGCAGAAATCTTAGAAGAAATCGGACTCGAACGTGTAGGTGCGCCTGGTACAACAGCGGCTCTTGCTATGTTAAATGACCAGGTTAAGAAGGGTGGAGTTATGGCTTCATCATATGTAGGTGGACTTTCCGGTGCATTTATCCCTGTATCAGAGGATCAGAGAATGATAGATGCGGTAGTAGCTGGAGCGCTTACTCTTGAAAAGCTTGAAGCTATGACATGTGTGTGCTCTGTAGGTCTTGATATGATAGCAATACCGGGAGATACAACTGCGTCAACAATATCAGGTATTATAGCAGATGAAGCAGCTATCGG
>JAZQMU010000175.1:0-6212 GCA_045543595.1 Faecalimonas sp. | reverse complement strand
GCTTTCCGAAGAATTGCTTTCGCAGATTCTGGAACATAATTCTGTTGATGAGGCAGACAAGAATCGTATTCTTGCTTATGCGGCAGAACAACGGCAGCTGTACAAAACCGTTTTGGAAAAAGACAGTATAACCGATGAGATCCCGGTCATCAGCGAAAAGGAATTTAAAGAGCACCCCATGCTGCTGCCTCTTTCGGAGATCTTCTACGAAAAGGATATTGCGTATACCTACGAAGAGTATTTGCTGCATATAGATCAAACCCTTCGCTACAGTCAGGAGCAAAAAAACTATATTATCAAGCAAAACAGCAACTATCCGTTTAGAAACATCCAAATTCGGATCCTCGAAGGAAAATGGGTGGTCATATCTAAGAACAAAGCACCGGCAATTCATTTTGTCATTCACAATCCACAACTCCGAAATGCTTTGGAAAATATCACTATTCCAGTTTACGAAGAAAATATAGAAGAATAAATAGTAGCAAGCAGAAGGCACTTCAATTAGTTTGAGGTGCCTTTTGTTTATTAAAATTTAAAAACAATTGGAAATTCTACTCATAATTTCTACAAAAAGTGTGATACTAACAAAGAACAAAAACAACAACTCGACCCAAGTCCTCTAACCCCTTATGTCCAACTGGGACAAACGAAAAAAGAGGTAAAATTGGCTTAGGTAAGGTGTAATTTGAGTAAACCAACAAATCCCGAAAACCTGCATAAATGCTGGGTTTTTGGCATATTTCAGAGTAGAGAAAAGGAGTAAATATATGAAAGCAACAGGAATAGTTCGTAGAATAGATGATCTCGGCCGCGTAGTCATCCCAAAAGAGATTCGTCGTACTCTCCGCATTCGAGAGGGTGACCCATTGGAAATATTTACTGACCGCCAAGGTGAGATCATTTTGAAAAAATACTCTCCAATTGGAGAATTGTCTGTTTTCGCTAAGGAGTACGCAGATAGTCTTGCAACTTCTTTGGGAACGACAGTATGTATCACAGACCATGATCAAGTGGTGGCTGCCGCAGGTCAGGGAAAGAAAGATCTGCAGGATAAATATATCAGTAAGCGTTTGGAAAGTGCTATCTCAGAAAGAGAACAGATAACAGCTTACAAGGATGAAAGAAAGTTTGTGCCAGTGACAGAAGAAATTGCGGAGGAATTTGCGGCGGAGGTCATCTGTCCGATCATTTGTGAGGGTGATGCGCTGGGGGCAGTCGTCATCCTAGAAAAACAGGACCGAAAAAAGTTGGGAGAAACAGAACAGAAACTGGCTCTTTGTGCAGCAAACTTTTTGGGCAGACAAATGGAACAATAAGCATATTCACCTTCTTGTCCTCATAGATTGGGAGTGACAGGGAGGTGTTTTTAATGGAAAAAACAAAGCTGGGACAAAAAATTATATGGGTACTTAAGTCTGTTTTGGCTTCATATATAGTGACCGGAGTGTTGCTTTTGGCGATTACATTTTTAGTTTACAAATTTCAAATAGCAGAAGATTTCGTGGATACTGGAATTGTGGCTACATATTTATTGTCTACTTTTATTGGTGGATTTATTATAGGTAAATTGATTGGTCATAGAAAGTTTCTGTGGGGGATTTTGGTGGGGCTACTTTACGTAGGCCTTTTATACGCAATTTCATATGCTATGTGGGGAAAACTGAGTGTGGGAGAAACGGAAGATTTGGTGCAAATAGCACTATGCATTGGTGGCGGAATGTTTGGCGGAATGCTGGCATAAAATAATTGCACACATAGCATGGAGTATGGTAGAATAAATAGGTAATTGGGAGATGATTAATAAGGATAGGGGAAAGTGTTTCCTCTGTCCTTTGTTTCATTTATATAAAATTAGAGGTACTTTATGGAAAGATGGTTTGTAATGCGAAAAGGTGCGCCTTTTCAGGAAATTGCGGAAAAATTTCATATTCATCCAATTCTTGCAAGATTGATCCGTAATCGAGAAGTCGTGGGAGATGAGGCGATTGAGGAATATTTGAATGGCACAATTGCAGATCTTCACGATGGTATGCTGATGAAGGATATGGACAAAGCGATAGATATCCTCATAGAAAAGATTCGCGAACATAAGAAGATCCGAATCATTGGGGATTACGATATCGATGGAATCAATTCTACGTTTATTTTGTTAGAGGGACTCCGTTATCTTGGTGCAGATGTAGACAGTGATATTCCGGATCGCATGAAAGACGGGTATGGATTGAATCGTGTGCTTGTGGATCGTGCTTTTGATGCGGATGTGGATACGATCATTACTTGTGACAATGGAATAGCGGCGCGAGATGAGATTGCTTATGGAAAACGCTTAGGTATGACTATGATTGTGACAGATCACCATGAAGTTCCATATGAAGAAGCTAGGGGCGAAAAGCAGTATCTATTACCGAATGCAGATGCTGTAGTAGATCCAAAGCGTCAGGACTGTGAGTATCCCTTTAAGGGGTTATGTGGAGCCGGTGTGGCTTACAAACTTGTGGAAACGCTCTTTGAAGTAATGGGGAAAGATGTGGAAGACATAGATTATCTCATGGAAAATGTAGCTATCGCAACAGTTGGAGATGTGATGGATCTTGTCGGAGAGAACCGCATCTTCGTAAAGCAGGGGCTTGAGATGATCAAGCGTACAAAGAATAAAGGATTAAAGGCGTTGATTGAGTGTACGGGTGTAGATGTGGATCACTTGTCGGCTTATCATATTGGTTTTGTGATCGGCCCATGTTTGAATGCCAGTGGTAGATTAGATACAGCGAAACGTGCATTGGAATTGTTATCTGCCAGATCAAGAAAAGAAGCAGATATTTTAGCAGGTGATCTAAAAGCTTTAAATGATAGCAGAAAAGACATGACAGCGATTGCGGTAGAAGATGCGATCAAGCAGGTAGAAGAAACAAATTTGAAAAATGATAAAGTGCTAGTCATCTATTTGCCAGATTGCCATGAAAGCCTGGCAGGTATTGTGGCAGGAAGAATTCGCGAACGTTATTATAAACCGACTATTGTACTGACACAGGCGGAAGATGGATTGAAAGGATCAGGACGTTCCATTGATGCATATCATATGTATGACGGACTGAATAAGTGTAAAGATTTATTGACAAAATTCGGGGGACATAAGTTGGCTGCAGGGCTTTCTCTTGAAGAAGAGAATTTGGAAGCATTTCGTGAGAAACTGAATCAGGAATCGGGACTTAGTGAGGATGATCTGATTGCAAAGATTTCTATCGACATGCAGATGCCCCTTCGTTATGTGAATGAAAGTCTGGTAGAACAACTTGAACTTTTGGAACCATTTGGCAAGGGTAATACGAAGCCTGTTTTTGTGGAAAAAGATCTTTTGATTTTAAATAGCAGAATACTGGGGAAAAATAGAAATGTGCTGAAATTATTGATAAAGGATAAAGAAGGTACTATGATGGATGCCATGTACTTTGGAGAAGTGGACCGTTTCTTAGAATACTATGAAAAGAAGGGGAATACGGCTGCATTTACCTTCTATCCGACAGTGAATGAGTATCAGGGTAGAAAGAGTATGCAGATAGTGATTCAAAACTATCAATAATTCGCAAAATATTTGAAAATGTGACAAGAAAGTGATATAATATCATATAATTTTTCATTAGGAGAGAGTCGAACATGATTAAACCAATTGAAGAATATGTAAGAAGCATACCAGATTTTCCAGAACCAGGTATTATTTTCAGAGATGTAACAAGCATTTTAGAAGATGGCGATGGGTTGCATCTTGCAATCGATCTGATGCAGGAAAAATTAGAAGGTTTGGATTTTGATGTGGTAGTTGGACCAGAATCAAGAGGATTTATTTTCGGAGTGCCAATTGCATATAATCTTCGCAAACCATTTATCCCGGTTCGTAAAAAAGGAAAACTTCCATGCGAGACTGTTTCTATGGAATATGACCTTGAATATGGAAGTGCAGTGATCGAGATGCATAAGAACTCGATCAAGCCAGGACAAAGAGTGGTTATTATTGATGACTTGATGGCAACAGGCGGCACGATCGAAGCGATTGTAAAATTAGTGGAACTCATGGGCGGAGTTGTTGTTAAGGCTGTTTTCTTAATGGAATTAGAAGGCTTAGAAGGAAGAAAGAAATTAGAAGGATACGATGTAGAGACTGTAATCGCTTATCCAGGTAAATAGACTTGTTGGAGGGAGCTAGTTATGGCTGACAGTAAAATTGTGGATAATCCATATGTCGGGCTGGAATTTCAAGATGGTCACGCAATAAAGGCACCGGAAGATTATCAAGATCCAAAGGTACTTTATGATAAACTGATCGAGCGTGTGCGCAAGTATCATCCGTCAGATGATATTTCTATGATTGAGAAGGCATTTGATATTGCGTTCCATGCACATGAGGGGCAATGCAGAAAATCAGGTGAACCATATATCATCCATCCACTTTGGGTAGCTACGATCCTTGCAGACTTAGAATTGGATAAAGAGACAATTGTTGCTGGTATCTTACATGATGTTGTGGAAGATACCGTTATGAGTGACGAGGAGATTACAAAAGAGTTTGGCGAGGAAGTTGCACTCCTTGTTGATGGTGTCACAAAGTTGGGACAATTGTCTTATTCAGCAGATAAATTAGAAGTGCAGGCGGAAAATCTTCGTAAGATGTTTCTTGCTATGGCGAAGGATATCCGAGTTATCTTGATTAAACTTGCGGATAGACTTCATAACATGAGAACTCTGGAATTTATGCGTCCAGAGAAACAAGTAGAAAAAGCAAGAGAGACCATGGATATTTATGCTCCGATCGCTGGTCGTCTTGGGATTTCGAAAATTAAAACGGAATTAGATGACTTATCTTTGAAATATACGAAACCAGATGTGTTTTATGACTTGGTGAACCAATTGAACGAAAGAAAGACGCAAAGAGAAGAGTTCGTGGGTTCTATCGTTGATGAAGTGAAAGAACACATGGACAATGCAGGTATCAAGTCTGAAATCAAAGGGCGTGTGAAGCATTTCTTTAGCATTCATAAGAAGATGGTGAATCAGGACAAAACGATTGATGAAGTATACGATCTTTTTGCAATTCGTATCATCGTGGATTCTGTGAGAGATTGCTATGCAGCACTTGGTGTAATTCATGAGATGTACACTCCGATTCCAGGACGTTTCAAAGACTATATTGCTATGCCAAAGCCTAATATGTATCAATCCTTACATACGACGCTTATGAGTTCCATCGGTCAGCCGTTTGAGATTCAGATTCGTACAGCGGAGATGCATAAGACAGCGGAATACGGTATCGCAGCTCACTGGAAATATAAAGAATCTGGAAACAGTAATCTGAGTGGTGCAGACCAGGCAGAAGCAAAATTGACATGGCTTCGTCAGATTTTGGAATGGCAGCAGGATACAGATAACCGTGAATTCTTAAGCCTTTTAAAAGGTGGTTTAGACTTGTTCGCGGAAGATGTATATTGCTTCACACCGAATGGTGATGTTAAGAACTTGCCAAATGGTTCTACACCAGTTGACTTTGCTTATCTCATTCACAGTGCGGTAGGTAACAAGATGGTGGGGGCCCGCGTCAATGGCAAGATTGTAAATATTGATTATAAGATTCAAAACGGCGACAGAATTGAGATCATCACATCTCAAAATTCAAAGGGACCAAGCCGTGACTGGTTGAATATTGTTAAGAGTACACAGGCTCGTAACAAGATCAATCAGTGGTTCAAAAAAGAATTAAAAGAAGAAAACATTATCAAGGGTAAGGAACTTCTTCAAGCATATTGTAAGGCGAAGTCATTGAATTATTCGGATCTTACAAAACCAAAATACATGCAGATCGTTCTTGCAAAATATGGTTTCAAAGAATGGGATGGTATTCTTGCAACGGTAGGGCATGGTGGACTCAAAGAAGGTCAGGTTATCAACCGACTTGCTGAAGAGTACGCAAAAGAGCATAAAGAAGAGATTACTGATGAACAAATTTTAGAAAGAGTAAGAGAGAGTGCAAAGAAAAAAGCACACCTTACAAAGTCTAAGAGCGGTATCGTTGTAAAAGGTATCGATGATATGGCGGTTCGTTTTTCGAGATGTTGTAATCCGGTTCCTGGTGATGAAATTGTTGGTTTTGTTACACGAGGAAGAGGGATGTCGATCCATAGAACAGACTGTGTGAATATCATCAATTTATCAGATGCCGAACG
>JAZQMU010000174.1:0-4379 GCA_045543595.1 Faecalimonas sp. | reverse complement strand
CGAAGGCGGAATGGCACTTGCAGAAAAAGTAATTCATACATTAGAAACAAAAGAAAGCAACTTCCATACTTTATATGAAGATGAACTTTCATTAAAAGAAAAGATTGAAACAATCGCAAAAGAAATTTATGGCGCTGATGGCGTGGAATTTGCTCCAGCAGCCGAAAAACAATTACAAAAGATTACAGATATGGGATACGGACATTTCCCAATTTGTATGGCTAAGAATCAATATTCATTGTCTGACGATGCTACATTACTTGGAAGACCAGAAAACTTTAAAATTCATATTCGAGAAGTATATGTTAGTGCAGGTGCAGGCTTTGTTGTAGCTCTTACGGGAGCGATCATGACAATGCCAGGACTTCCAAAAGTACCAGCAGCAAATAATATTGACGTAAATGATGAAGGTGTAATCACTGGATTATTCTAGGAGAAAAATATGGCTCAATTGATAGATGGAAAATTAATTTCCACACAGATTAAAGATGAATTGAGAGAAGAAGTAACACAGTTAAAAGACAAGGGAATTATCCCTTGTCTTGCTGTTATTCAAGTGGGAAATGACCCGGCTTCTTCTGTCTATGTGAATAATAAAAAGAAAGCATGTGCTTATATCGGTATTGAATCTTTATCGTACGAACTGGAAGAAAGCACAACACAGGCTGAATTACTTGATTTAATTCATGATTTAAATTTAAATCCGAAAGTAAATGGTATTCTTGTTCAGTTACCGCTTCCAAAACATATTAATGAGGAAACTATCATTCATGCAATTTCACCTGAAAAAGATGTGGATGGATTTCATCCAACAACAGTCGGAAATATGTGTATAGGTAGTAAAGGATTTCTGCCATGCACACCAGCTGGGGTTATTCAGTTGTTAAAACGTTCAAACATTGATATTGAAGGAAAAGAATGTGTTGTGGTTGGAAGAAGTAATATTGTAGGAAAACCAATGGCATTGTTGCTTCTCCGTGAAAATGGAACTGTTACAATCACACATTCCCGTACAAAGGATTTGAAAGAAGTTACCAAGAAAGCGGATATTTTAGTTGCTGCAATTGGAAAACCTAAGTTTATTACAAGTGAGTATGTGAAAGAGGGAGCAGTTGTTATCGACGTAGGAATCCACAGAAATGAAAATAACAAATTATGTGGTGATGTTGATTTTGATGATGTGGTTGATAAAGTAAGTGCGATCACACCTGTTCCGGGCGGTGTAGGTCCAATGACAATAGCAATGCTTATGAATAACTGTGTAGAAACAGTGAGATAAATACTTGGTATTTTTAACACAAGTGCTAATATATAGATTATATTGAAAAAACGAAGGAGAGAGTAACATGTATAAGATTACTAGAGCGGAAAAATTAGCAGATAAGATCTATCTTATGGATGTTGTTGCACCTCGTGTTGCTAAACATTGTCAACCAGGTCAATTTATTATCGTAAAGATAGATGAAAAAGGGGAAAGAATTCCTTTGACAATTTGCGATTATGATAGAGAAGCAGGAACAATTACAATCGTGTTCCAAACAGTTGGTGCTTCAACAGAAAAAATGTCATATTTAAAAGAAGGAGACAGTTTCAGAGATTTCACAGGTCCTCTCGGATGTGCATCTGAATTTGTAAATGAAGATCTTGAAGAATTAAAGAATAAAAAGATTCTTTTTGTTGCGGGTGGCGTAGGAGCAGCGCCAGTATATCCACAAGTTAAGTGGTTACATGAAAAAGGTATTGACGCCGATGTTATCGTTGGTGCAAAAACTAAAGATATGCTTATCCTTGAAGAAGAAATGACTGCTGTTGCTGGAAACTATTATCCATGTACAGATGACGGTTCTTATGGACATGCAGGTCTTGTTACTTCAAAGATTGAAGCATTAGTAGCTGAAGGAAAACAATATGATCTTTGTGTTGCAATCGGACCAATGATCATGATGAAATTTGCTTGTCTTACAACAAAGAAATTAAACATTCCTACTATCGTATCTATGAATCCAATTATGGTTGATGGTACAGGTATGTGTGGTGCTTGTCGTCTTCAAGTAGGTAATGAAATTAAATTTGCTTGTGTTGACGGTCCAGAATTTGATGGTCACTTAGTTGATTTTGATCAAGCTATGAAAAGACAACAAATGTATAAAACAGCAGAAGGTCGTGCTATGTTGAAACTTCAAGAAGGTGCAACACATCACGGTGGATGCGGACATTGTGGAGGTGACGAATAATGGCAGATGTATTAAAGAAAGTACCTGTTAGAGAACAGGAACCACAAGTTCGTGCAAAGAACTTTGAAGAAGTATGTTACGGATATAATAAAGAAGAAGCAATGGAAGAAGCTTCAAGATGTATTAACTGTAAAAATGCAAAGTGTATCGAAGGATGTCCAGTTTCAATCAATATTCCAGCATTTATTCATGAAGTAAAAGAGGGAAATTTTGAAGAAGCATATAAGATTATTGGTAAATCCTCAGCGCTTCCAGCTGTTTGCGGACGTGTTTGTCCACAAGAATCTCAATGTGAAGGAAGATGCATCCGTGGTATTAAAGGTGAACCAGTTTCTATTGGTAAGTTAGAACGTTTTGTTGCTGATTATGCCTTAGAAAATGACATCAAACCAGAAAAAGCAGAATCTACAAATGGTCATAAAGTTGCTGTTATCGGTTCAGGTCCTGCTGGTCTTACATGTGCAGGTGATCTTGCGAAACTTGGTTATGAAGTAACAGTATTTGAAGCATTACATGAACTTGGTGGTGTTTTAGTATATGGTATTCCAGAATTCCGTTTGCCAAAACATAAAGTAGTAGCTAAAGAAATCGATAAGGTAAAAGAACTTGGCGTTAAATTTGAAACTAACGTTGTTATCGGTAAATCTACAACGATCGATCAATTAATCGAAGATGAAGGCTTTGAAGCTGTATTTATTGGTTCAGGTGCCGGACTTCCTAAATTTATGGGAATTCCAGGAGAAAATGCAAACGGTGTTTTCTCTGCTAACGAATATTTAACAAGAAGTAACTTGATGAAAGCATTTGATGATTCATACGATACACCTATCGTTGCTGGTACAAAGGTAGCAGTAATCGGTGGTGGTAACGTTGCAATGGATGCTGCAAGAACAGCGCTTCGTCTTGGTGCTGATGTACATATCGTATACCGTCGTAGTGAAGAAGAACTTCCAGCCAGAGTGGAAGAAGTACATCATGCGAAAGAAGAAGGTGTAGTTTTTGATCTTTTAACAAATCCAACAGAAATCCTTGTGGATGAAAATGGATATGTTAAAGGTATGAAATGTGTAAAAATGGAACTTGGTGAACCAGATGCATCTGGAAGAAGAAGACCAGTTGTAATTGAAGGTTCTGAGTTTGAAATGGAATTAGATACAGTGATCATGTCGCTTGGTACATCACCAAATCCACTTATTTCTTCTACAACAGAAGGTTTGGAAGTTAATAGATGGAAATGTATCGTTGCTGATGAAGAAACTGGTAAAACAACTAAAGAAGGTGTTTACGCAGGTGGAGATGCTGTAACAGGTGCAGCAACAGTAATTCTTGCAATGGGTGCTGGAAAAGCTGGTGCGAAAGGTATTCATGAATATTTGAGCAATAAATAGTTATTAAAAAGAGGTGGAATTATATTCCATCTCTTTTTTTGAGTGTCAAAACAGTAATTATCTGATATAATAAAATGACGAGTATTGGAAGAGGAGGATATCATATGCAATTAGCATTTTTAACAGCACTAGGTGTTGGAGGCGCTACGATCGTAGGTGTATTGATAGGTTTTTGTTTCCAAAAAGTACCACACAAATTTAATGATGCCATTTTAGGGTTTGCTGCTGGTATCATGCTTGCTGCTGCAGTAATTGGACTAATCATTCCTTCTATGGAAGATGGGAATATATGGATAACAAGCCTGGGAATAATAACAGGTGCCATTTTTTTGAATTTAGCGGATAAAATCACACCTCATTTACATCATATAACAGGGATCGGTCCAGAAGAAGAACCACATTCCGAAAAACAGAATAGGTTAAATAAAGTTATGCTATTTGTCATGGCTATTGCCATTCATAATCTGCCAGAAGGAATAGCAGCTGGAGTTGGATTTGGGGGCGAAGATATTTCAAATGCTTTTACAGTGGCAGTTGGAATCGCGCTTCAGAACATTCCAGAAGGAATGGTTATTGTATCACCGCTTATCATGGCAGGAATATCAAAAATAAGAGTTCTTTTAATTGCAAGTTTTACTGGCATAGTTGAGATACTAGGAGTTATGCTTGGATTTAGCGCAGTATCTATTGCTTCTACAATTTTACCATTTGCACTTGCTTTTGCTGGTGGGACAATGATCTACGTAGTTAGTGATGA
>JAZQMU010000173.1:0-3387 GCA_045543595.1 Faecalimonas sp. | reverse complement strand
TAAATTGTTCCGTTGAAAATAGAACCGGTGTTATAGTTATTCGAATATGTAGCGTTATCTGTATATGTATTAGACTTCGCTGCTTCTGTCTCCGCTTGATTTGCTACCATAGTTGCTTTTGCGGTAATCTGGTAAGCAAGTGAACCAGTTCCAATGAAAAGCGATTTTGCCTCCTTCATATCTGCGTTTAAGAAGCTATCTTCGTCGAATTTCAAAGTATCGTCATCTTTATCAATTGTGATACCAAGTGTTGCAAGCTCTTTTTTATAAGCATCTGTGATACCCTTTAAAGTATTCATAGCACTTGCGATACCAGAACTCTTGGTATTTTCTGTACCAATAATCAAATCATTGTAATCCTTGATAAATGCACTGATTTCTTCTACGATTTCATCCATATCGTACTTGCCATCTAAGTTCTTATCAAACAAATCTCTGTTTCTATAAAGATCCGTTCCTGTAGATACCAAATCATCTGCTCTGTCTTTTACTTTCGCAATCGTATTTGCAGTATCTTTTGATGTGCTGCTGGATGTATCACTCTTACTGGTACTGTATGTACCGATACCTGATACCTTATCCTCTACCATGCTATAAATACGAGACGCTTTTGCGCCTACCTGATATGCAAAAGAACCCACACCACTAAACATACTCTTAATATCAGAGATGTTAGACTCCATAAAATCTTCTTTATCTATGGAGAGTGTGAAATCACTGCCACTTACTGAAATACCAAGTTTTGCAAGCATCTTCATGTTATTCGTCGTAGCATTTACTACATTTGCACCTGCGTTTGCAATACTTTCTGTCTCAGCTGAACCTACGCTCTCTATCATAGAGTTATAATCTTCTATAAAAGCATTTACCTTTTCATAAATGGCTTCCATATCATATTCACCATTTGCATCTTTTTCAAAAATGCCTTTACTACCATATAGCGCCTGTGCACTTTCCTTTAATTCTTTCGTAGCGCCTTTGATACTTTTAATTGTTGCATCTGTATCATCCGTATCATTCTTTGAATTGGTTTCTTTTGCATCTTTTTTCTCATCCATCTCATAATAAGACTTCATAAGCTTAGAATATGAACCATTTTTGATACTAGCATAATCTGCCAGATTAATCCCCAAATTGCCACTATATGTATTTGTGGAGCCTGTTGTGTTAGTACCTAAACTTGAAAATAAATTACCAATAGAGTTTGAATCAAATGACATATAAAACGCTCCTTTCTTCTTATCTATTCCTTTAGATATCTGCAATCTGCCAGTCAATGGCTTCTAATCCATTAGAAACCAGGAATTCATTTGTCTGGCTGAAGTGTTTACATCCAAAAAATCCACGATATGCAGACAATGGACTTGGATGTGGTGCTTTTAATATTAAATGCTTAGGATTGTTAAGCATTGAAATCTTACTCTGTGCCGGTCTACCCCAAAGCAGGTAAACCACTGGTCTGTCTATTTTGTTTACTTCTCGGATAATCGCGTCCGTAAACTGTTCCCAGCCTTTATTCTGATGTGAATTGGCCTGATGTGCACGTACGGTAAGTACCGTATTTAGCATTAGTACACCCTGCTTTGCCCATTTTTCCAAATATCCGTTATTTGGAATCTTACATCCCAAATCGGATTCCAATTCTTTGTAAATATTCTGCAAAGATGGTGGAATCTCCGGCTGGTCTGGCAACACTGAAAAACAAAGTCCGTGTGCCTGATGCACATTGTGATAAGGATCCTGTCCTAAAATCACCACTTTCACTTCACTAAGAGGGGTATAATGTAAGGCATTAAAGATATCCTCTGCTGGTGGATAGACAGTTGTCTGTGCATATTCTTCTTTCACAAAATTATAAAGTTCTCTGTAATAGGGCTCTTTGAACTCTTCGGAAAGAGCTTCTGCCCAATCATTTGTAAGCATTGCCATAGTCTTCTCTTTTCTATATCGGCTTTTTTTGCCGTATTCTTTATATATTATGAAACATAAAAAGCCACAGCTTGTGCCGTGGCTTAATTTTATCTACGTACCGGCACTCCTCGTCCAGCTAAATAATTCTTTAAATCCATAATTTCCAATTCTTTGAAATGGAATAACGATGCCGCCAAAGCTGCATCAGCACATCCTTCAGTTAGTGCATCATAAAAATGGTCCTTGGTACCTGCGCCACCCGATGCGATTACTGGAATCGATACATTCTGTGAAATCAACCGAGTAAGTTCAATATCATAACCAGCCTTTGTGCCATCACAATCCATACTGGTAAGAAGAATTTCTCCAGCTCCCATCTTGTCGGCTTTTATCGCCCATTCAATAGCATCTAATCCTGTATCAATACGACCACCATTTTTATATACATTCCAGCCACTGCCATCTTCACGTCGTCTTGCATCAATCGCAACTACTACGCACTGACTGCCAAATCGATCAGCAGCATTACTGATGAGTTCTGGGGTATTAATCGCAGAAGAATTGATAGAAATTTTATCTGCACCTTCACGCAATAAAACTTTAAAATCTTCTACTGTACGAATTCCTCCACCCACGGTAAATGGAATAAATACCTTTTCCGCTACGCGGCGCACCATATCAACTACTGTACCTCTGTTATCCGAAGATGCTGTGATATCCAAAAACACCAATTCATCTGCACCCGCTTTATCATAAGCTGCCGCAATCTCTACTGGATCTCCTGCATCAACTAAATTCACAAAATTTACGCCTTTTACAACACGTCCACCATTTACATCCAGACAAGGGATAATTCTCTTTGTAAACATACTAACATCCTCCCTTAATCTGTGTGAAATTTCTTAAAATATTAAGACCTACATCACTACTTTTTTCTGGATGGAACTGACATGCAAACACATTATCTTTTTCCACTGATGCATGGATACATGCGCTATAATCACAGGTTGCTTTTACAATACTTTCATCCGCAGCCTTTAAATAATAAGAATGCACAAAATACACAAATGAATCATCTTTCATTCCTTCAAACAGTCTGCCATCATTCTGTAACTGCAGAGAATTCCAACCGATATGTGGTATCTTTAGCCCCTCTTTATCTGGGATACGCAAAATCTGTCCATCTAATACATGAAGACCTTCTACACCCTGATTCTCATCACTACCTTCAAACAACAATTGCAGCCCTAAACAAATACCAAGAAATGGAATATTTTTATCAACCACTTCATGAATTACCTTATCCAATTCAAACTGTTTCAGCTGCGCCATTGCCTCACCAAATGCTCCTACACCTGGCAAAATAACATGGTCAGCCGTCAAGATAGTGTGGAAATCTCTCGTAATCACACTTTCCTGTCCCACTGCCGCTAGAGCTTTTTCTACACTTTTCAAATTTCCCGCGTTGTAATCAAT
>JAZQMU010000172.1:0-3944 GCA_045543595.1 Faecalimonas sp. | reverse complement strand
GTTGACAGATGAATCCTGTGGAACCGTCTATGGATATGCGAGTGGAACAATTTCGAAGGAAGGTCAAGAGGAAACCGAAGATATCGATATTATCCTTGCGGACAGAGATGAAGTGCGAAGAATTCTAAAAGAAGAGCAAGTGGCTATCATGTGTGCTTATATGCTGATGCACTTCCTGAATACACCAGAAGGTCATGTGTTTGATTTTTTGAATATAGAAAAATAATATTGAAACAAGATAGAAAATCGTGTAAAATATTTTTGTATGTTTTGTAAGTAATTATTTAATATAAAGGAGAAAGAGCAATGAGTAAAAAACCAACAGTTTTAATGATTCTCGATGGCTATGGATTAAATGAAAAGAATGAAGCAAATGCTGTTTATGAAGCAAAAACTCCAGTTATGGATAAGTTAATGGCAGAATGCCCATTTGTACATGGTAATGCAAGTGGTATGGCAGTAGGACTTCCAGATGGACAGATGGGTAACTCAGAAGTTGGACATCTTAATATGGGTGCTGGACGTATCGTGTACCAAGATTTAACAAAAATCACAAAAGCGATTCAAGACGGAGACTTCTTTGAAAATGAAGCGTTATTAGCAGCATGTAAAAATGCGAAAGAAAATGATTCAGCTCTTCATATGTTTGGTTTAGTATCAGATGGCGGAGTTCACAGCCACAACACACACATTTATGGTTTGTTAGAACTTGCTAAGAGACAAGGCCTTGAAAAAGTATATGTACACTGTTTCTTAGATGGACGTGATACACCACCTGCATCAGGTAGAGATTATGTTCAAGAATTAGTAGATAAAATGGCAGAAATCGGCGTTGGTGAAGTTGCAACAGTAATGGGACGTTACTACGCAATGGACCGTGACAATCGTTGGGACCGTGTTGAAATGGCATATAAGGCAATGGTTAAAGGCGAAGGCGTTGAAGGTGTTGCAGGTCCTGCAGCAATCCAAGCTTCTTACGATGATGACAAGACAGACGAATTCGTTCTTCCAACAGTTATCATGAAAGATGGTGCTCCAGTAGCAACAATCAAAGATGGAGATTCAATTATCTTCTTTAACTTCAGACCTGACCGTGCAAGAGAAATCACACGTGTATTCTGTGATGATGAATTCACAGGATTCGACAGAGGTGAAAGAGTAAAAACAACATATGTATGTTTCACAGAATATGATGTTACAATCGAAAACAAAGACGTTGCATTCCGTAAAACAGAAATCACAAATACATTTGGTGAATTTTTAGCAGCTAACGGCTTAAAACAAGCTAGAATCGCTGAAACAGAAAAATACGCACACGTTACATTCTTCTTCAACGGTGGTGTGGAAGAACCAAACGAAGGTGAAGATCGTATCCTAGTAAAATCACCAAAGGTTGCAACATACGATTTACAACCAGAAATGAGTGCTTACGGTGTATCTGACAAATTAGTAGAAGCAATCAAATCTGATAAATACGATGTGATCATCATCAACTATGCGAACCCAGATATGGTTGGACATACTGGTGTAGAAGAAGCAGCAGTGAAAGCTGTAGAAGCAGTTGATGAATGTGTAGGAAGAGCAGTTGACGCAGTGAAAGAAGTTGACGGACAAATGTTTATCTGTGCTGACCACGGTAATGCTGAACAATTACTTGACTACGAAACAGGAGCTCCATTCACAGCTCATACAACAAATCCAGTTCCATTTATCTTAGTAAATGCTGATCCAGCATACTCATTAAGAGAAGGTGGATGCTTGGCTGATATTGCTCCAACATTAATCGAATTAATGGGAATGGAACAACCAAAAGAAATGTCAGGAAAATCTTTATTGGTAAAATAATATAAGAGAATAAAAGAAGAACTTGTGCATACGCACAAGTTCTTTTGTGTTATAAGGCAAGTTTGTATAAAGCTAATTGATTGAGGCTTACTCCTTCTTTTTGAGCTTCGATTGCCAATTTTTGGTGGAGAGTTTTAGGTAATCTTACAACAAATTTTCCACTGTACTTTTCTGTTGATTGAGGAATTGGAATTGGTAAATTATTTTCAAGTTTAATCTCTAAGTAACTTTCCATAAGTCCATTTAAATCGGCATATAAATCAGATAAATTATCGGATGTTGTTTGACATCCATCTAACTCTAGAATTCTTCCGTAAAAATAATGTCCACTTTCGTCATTGATTTCTTGGACTAATCTTGTATATGGTAGTTTCATATAATCACTGATTTGCATATTAGTTACCTCCTTGTTGAGAAAGTCTATTTAAAATATCTATTACATAGACTTTTTTGAGTGGATTTTCTTGCTTAATTGTTGTTAATTCCCCAGTAGATTTATTTAAGTATTGTTTGTGGCTTCCTTTTTGTCTCACGCATTCGTAGCCCATATATTTTAATACCTTTTCTGCTTCTTCTGGGCGAATACCATGGGGTTGATGTTTCATTTTATTGATAATCTTTTGTACATTTGACAAACATATCCCTCCTAATAGTATTATATATAGTATCAAAAGTCAATATAATACAATCATAGGCATCACTCTCTTTCGTAATATCTTTTTAAAATGGATGGTTTTGGCTGAGAAGCTAGAAAAAAGATTTGTTTAAGAAAAGATAGAATATCTTTTCGACATATTGTATTATATCCTTAATAACATGAATATGTAAAGGAGAATACTATGAATCCGATTATGCACATTGAGATGGAAGAAGGCGGCATCATTGATATCGAACTATTTCCAGATATTACATACAACTCAGTTCGTTCAATCATATGGCTCATAAATCAGGGGTGGTATGATGGCAGGATTTTTTATCGAGTAGTAAAAGATTTTGTGTTGCAAACAGATTGTGATAAGCGACCTGGAATCTACGAAGAAGGTTGCGACTATATTATTGACGGTGAATATCTCCATAGCGGATACACGGTGGAACAGCCATCTTTTAAAAAATACTATGTAGGAATGGCCGGTTGTGGTGGAGATAGTAATATCTCGGCAGGTTCGCAATTTTTTATTCTGACAGGTGATCACGAAAGATTGAATCATGACTTTCCGGTGATTGGAAAAGTTGTAGGTGGATTTGATGTGGTAGAACGTATTAATAATACGCCTTGCAACGAGAAAATGATTGCAGGAAATATAAGATTCTTTACTCCGAAGGAGCCACAAAGAATGAAATGTGTGTGGGTTGAGACGTTTGGCGTAGAATATGAACCGCCAGTGACAAAGAAACCGACAAAAGAGTATCTGGAGACAGAAAAGGAAATAGATGATTTGATTGACTGGGTATAAAATCTTAAGTTGACAACATAGAGTTTATACTGTAATTTATATTAGAGTTAAAAAATAAAAGGAGAAAAACATGCTTCAAAAATATTTATTATGCTTTTTAGTATCTATGGTACCATTGATCGAACTTAGAGGCGGCGTTCCTATCGCAATCGGAATGGGACTTGATTATGTTCCAGCTGTATTAACTTGCCTTGTTGGAAATATGTTACCAGTTCCTATCATCTATTTCTTTGCACGCAAAGTTTTGGAATGGGGAAAAGATAAGAAATATATTGGAAAATTCTTCACATACTGCATTGAAAAGGGTGAACGCGGTGGTGAGAAATTAGTTAAAAAAGCAGGAAAAAGAGGGCTTTTCGTTGCACTCATGCTTTTTGTAGGGATTCCACTTCCAGGAACAGGTGCATGGACAGGCACACTTGCTGCATCGTTCTTAAAGATGGGAATCAAGGAAACAACAGGCGCCGTTTCACTTGGGGTTGTGATCGCAGCTATTATCATGTCGGTTGCAAGTACAGGTGTATTTAGTATTATTGGATTATAGGAGTAGAAAGAGATCGCAAGGTCTCTTTTTTTATTGTTTGATATTGACAAAACCGTCCTACAAGTGTAGTATAAAATTAAATATACTACACTTGTAGGACG
>JAZQMU010000171.1:0-5802 GCA_045543595.1 Faecalimonas sp. | reverse complement strand
ACAAATCCTTGATGCAACTCCTTGGCTCACAGAACGACATGGCTACGATCCGACTTATCTTGATACAGCAAGGGGTTATACCGTTTCGGAAGAGTTTTTTGGGGAAGCGCTGAAAGATTGCCGTGACAAGTGGGTGCTTGCTACGAAATCTATGTCAAGAGATTACGAAGGAATGAAGGCAGATATTGAAACGAGTCTTCGCAATCTCCAGACAGACTATATTGATCTTTATCAGATCCACAATATTAAAACAGATGCGGAATTTGAACTTTGCTTTGGTGAAAATGGTGCATACAAAGCACTTCTTGAAGCGAAGGAAACTGGAAAGATCGGTCATATTGGAGCAACAGCTCATGGGTTAGAAGCATTTGAAAGACTCATCCGTGAATTTGAGGATAAAATAGAAACGATGATGTTTCCATACAGTATCGTGGAAAATCAGGCAGATGCTCTTATGAAAGAATGTACAGAAAAGAATATCGGGTTTATTTCCATGAAACCAATTGCAGGCGGTAATATCGATGATACAAAACTTGCGCTTCGTTACATTGTAAATAACCCAGACTGCACGATCGTGATCCCAGGTATGGGTAGTGCAGAAGAAGTAAGACAGAATTCTTGTGATGAAGTATTTATGCCTCTCAGCGAAGAAGATAAAAAAGAATGTGACAAGATTGCTAAAGAACTTGGAAGTGAATTCTGTAGAAGATGTGGGTACTGCGCACCATGTCCACAGGGAATCAACATTCCTTCAAACTTTTTATTTGTAAATTACAAAAGAAAATATGGACTTGGAGACTGGGCACAAGGTCGTTATAATGCAATGCCAAAAACAGCAAAAGATTGCGTGAAGTGTGGTCTTTGTGAGACAAGATGTCCATACAATCTTCCAATCAGAAAAATGTTA
Organism: Faecalimonas sp.; assembly: GCA_045543595.1. Taxonomy (GTDB): domain Bacteria; phylum Bacillota; class Clostridia; order Lachnospirales; family Lachnospiraceae; genus Faecalimonas. The sequence goes on along the minus strand of JAZQMU010000171.1, from coordinate 4,895 downwards.
GAAAAAGTAGCAGCAGAGATGGATGGAGTTAAATAATGCAAAAACAGAGAATATTTGCGTTTGATAATCAAAAATTTATACTGATCTTTCTGGTTGTTTGGGGACACATTTTAGAATCTTTTTGTTCTTTTGAATTGTCTTCAACAAAAACAGTTTTTATGGCAATTTATTTCTTCCACATGCCAGCATTTGTTTTTTTGTCAGGATTGATGAGACGAATGGATGCAAAACTGAATTGGAAATCGGTTTTATCATTTTTTGTTTTAGGTGTTTGTTATAAGATCATGAACACTTTGGTAATCGGAATAGGAACAGGGAAGTGGACATTTCATGTTCTGGACGAGGATGGGATTCCCTGGTTTATGTTTGCTATGGCGGTTTGGCCAGTGTTGACTTACGCGTTACGTAACGTAAAACCAATAATAACTATGATTCTTGGAATTGCAGTAGGCTGTTTGGTTGGCTTTGATCAAGAACTGACGGAAAGAAGTGCTCTGCTTTGCAGAATATTGGTATACTTCCCATTCTATATGCTCGGTTGCTGTCTCAATGCACAAAAAGTATTGGAGTTTTGTAAAAAGAAAGTGGTCAGGGCAGGAGCTGCCCTAACAACAGCGTTTTATATGTATGCTATGGTGGAACACATAGATGTGATTTATAAACTCAGACACATCGTGACAGGTAAAAATATGTACAGTGATTGGGCAATGGACCATGGACATATTGGACTTAGACTTTTCTGTTACGCAGGAGCAATGGTGATGATCTTTACGTTGATCAGTCTGGTTCCAAATCGAAAGATACCAGTCGTGTCTACTTGCGGAATGCGTACACTGCCAGTATATATGTGGCATAGAAACTTGATTCGAATTTTGATTTATTCCGGAATAGGAACTTTATTGTTTCAGATGATTGGAACAGGTGTATTATCAACAGCTTTCGTTTCTCTTGTAATGACGTTGGTGTTGTCTCTGCGTTTTTTCGAAATACCAGTAGAGTACATTATGAAAGGAATGTTCATAAAGAAAAAGGATTAGGGTCATTTTTGCAACTATATATACATATCTCAGTGAGAAGAAAAGAAATAAGGGGATACAATTATGATCAGACAATTAGAAAACATATTTGTTCTTGATACTAAAAACACAATGTATTGTTTTCAGATATTAAAAAGCGGGCATCTGGAACATTTATATTACGGAAAAAAACTCCGTATTGAATGTGCAGAAGACGTGAAAAGTCTTGCAGAAAAACAAGCATTCCCGCCAGGGAATTCCAATGTATACGATGCAAAAGATTCAAGTTTTTCTTTGGAAAATATGCGTCTTGAAATGTCATCTTATGGGAAGAGTGATATCAGGGAACCATTTGTGGAAGTGATTCATGCAGATGGTAGTTACACCTCGGATTTTTTATATGAAAAAGCGGTGATAAGTGAGGAGAAGATTCCTTTGAAGACGTTACCATCTTCTTATGAGGAAAACGGAAATGTTCAGGAATTGACGATTGTTTTAAAAGACAGTTCCTATAATTTGTTGTTGGAATTACACTACTATGTGTTTGAAGACAGAGACGTTATTTCACGTGGTTCAAAATTTGTGAACTCAAGTGAAAATACTGTAAAACTCATGAGACTTATGAGTACCCAGTTGGATTTCGAAGATTCTGGATATGTTTTTACAACATTTAATGGAAATTGGGCTCGTGAAATGTATCGTCATGATACGAAGGTAACCATGAATAAAGTGGTGAATTCTTCCTACGCAGGGACTTCTTCTAACAGAGCGAATCCATTTGTTATGCTTTCTACAGAAGGTACAACAGAGGATACTGGAAAGTGCTATGGTTTGAATTTAATCTATAGCGGAAATCATTATGAAGCAGTGGAAGTTGCGAGTCATGGTAAAACTAGAGTGGTGACAGGGATTAATCCACAATCCTTCTGTTTTGTGATAGAACCAGGACAAGATTTTGAAACTCCGGAAGCGGTAATGACATTTTCTGACAAAGGTTATAATGGCATGAGTCAGAATATGCATACATTTGTTAGAGAGTGTGTGGTACGAGGGGAATGGAAAAAGAAACTACGACCAGTACTTTTAAATAGCTGGGAGGCTTCCTACTTTGATATTAGTGAAGCAAAGCTTCTTAGGCTTGCCAAAGCTGGAAAAGAAGTCGGGATTGAGCTTTTCGTTATGGATGACGGGTGGTTTGGAACAAGAAATGACGATAAACAATCTTTGGGAGATTGGTATGTAAATAAAAAGAAACTTCCAGGCGGTCTCAAGAGTCTTTGTGATAAAGTGAATGAACTGGGACTTGAATTTGGTGTCTGGGTAGAGCCAGAAATGGTCAATGTAGAAAGTGAACTTTACAGAGCACATCCTGAGTGGGTGATGGAGATTCCAGGAAAACCGCATTCAGAAGGAAGAAATCAGAGAATCTTAGATTTTGCAAATCCAGAAGTAGTAGATTACATTATAGAGAAGATGACAGAGGTTTTTGCATCTGCAAATATAGCTTATGTGAAGTGGGATATGAACCGTATCTTCTCGGATTACTATTCGCAATATTTGAAACCAGAACAGCAAGGGGAGGTTGCTCATCGCTATATGATCGGTCTCTATCGTCTGATGAAGACTTTAACAGAGCGTTTTCCTAATATTTTGTTTGAAGGCTGCGCTTCTGGCGGAAATCGTTTTGATCTTGGGATTTTATCTTACTTCCCGCAGATATGGGCAAGTGATGATACGGACGCTATTTATCGTGCCAAAGGACAGAACGGCTATAGTTATGGATACCCAATGTCTACGGTGACGGCTCATGTATCAGCATGTCCAAACCATCAGACATTGCGTAACACACCGCTTGCCACACGTTTTAATGTGGCTGCATTTGGTGTCCTTGGTTATGAGTGTAATCTTTGCGATATGAAGAAAGAAGATGTGGCAGAGATTAAAGAACAGATTGCTCTTTATAAAAAATGGCGAGAGGTATTGCAGTTTGGCAATTTTTACCGTGGTCGAAGAGGGAATCTGCATGAGTGGACATGTGTGAGTCCAGATAAGAAAAATGCGGTTGGAATGATCGTGCAGGAACTTGTGGAACCAAATACTCATTTCGAACAGTATTTTGCAAAAGGATTAGATGAAAATAAAAAGTATCATTTCTATAACATTGAAAAGAAGAGAAATGTAAAACCTTTCGGAGATCTTGTGAATATGATAGCGCCTGTTCATATTAAGTATGACTCTTTGGTGCATAAGGCAATTGATAAGTTTGTGAAGATGCCAGGAGAAGTGGAAGATTACACAACTTACGGAGACGTTTTGATGAGTGGTGTGAAACTTCAGAGTGCCTTTGGTGGAACTGGATATAATGAATACACAAGATATTTCCAGGATTTTGAATCCAGAATGTATTTTATGGAAGAGGTATAGAAAAACAAAAAGATGTAGTCCTACATAAATAGGGCTACATCTTTTTTTGCTTTATGAGAATGGATTTAAATCCGTATTTTCATCAATAGTGCAAAGGAACTCAGCAAGTAGTTCAATAGAATTTTCAATATCATCAAAGTGACAAACTTCGCTTGGTGAATGCATGTAACGAAGTGGGAGTGATAAAAGAGCTGTTACAACCCCTTCCCCAGTTTGATGGATCGCGTCAGCATCTGTTCCAGTTCTTCCAATAGCAGATTCCATTTGATAAGAAATGTTTTTTGTCTTCGCGCATTGTTTGAGAAATTCATTTAGCTTTTTGTTGCAGATAGAACCGTTACAGATAGCAGGTCCTTTGCCAAGAGATACGTCTCCCGATTCTTGTGGATCAGTACCAGGATAATCTTGCGCATAAGTTACATCCACAGCGAGGGCAACATCTGGTTTGATGCGGCTGCCTGCCCAATAGGCTCCGCGCATAGTAGTTTCCTCACCTACAGATGTGGTTGCATATACGCCGATTTTGCAGCCACGTTCTTTAGCACGTTTCAATGCTTCCAAAATAATGAATGCACAGCCACGGTCATCGATACCGCGTGCTGCAAGATAACCATTTAACATTTCTGCGTGATATGTGTTGAGAATGATAGGATCGCCTTCCTGCACATATTTTCTGGCATCTTCCCTATCTTTTGCACCGATATCAATGGTAAGATCGGCATCCTTTAATTCACCTTTTCCCATGTTGGAATTGTTGACAACAGCACCGTAAATTGTCTGATTGTAGCCGTAAACAACCACCTGATGACCCGGATATACGTGAGGACGAATCCCTCCAACACGGCTTACCTTCAGCATACCGTTTTCTAAAATGTGAGTGATGATAAGCCCGATTTCATCGATATGTGCAGATAGCATGACTTTGAAAGATGCATCTGGATTCAATACGCTGATCACATTTCCTGTGTAATCAGTTATGATTTGATCACAGTAAGGCGTCATCTCTTCAATTACTTTTTTTTGAAGCGGGATTTCGTTTCCAGAAACAGACATGCTGTCTAAAAGTGTATATAAAAAATTTTTGTTCATTTTTTGTTCCTCCTCAGAATATTTTCGAATTCATTATGTGTAGTTTACCACGTATTTTCCCGTTGCGCAAAAGGATAAAAGAGATATAATATTTATATCAGATTTAAATGGGGGAATCGACATGAAACAGTATACAGATTACATTATGGAACAGGCTGTAAAGCTTCTGAATATTGACAGCCCGTCAGGCTACGGAAAATATGTGATGGAATATCTTTTGGGAGAGTTGGCAAATATTGGTGTGAAGGCAGAATTGACTGTAAAAGGCGGCGTTCTTGCTGATCTTGGCGGGGAAGATGAAAAAGATGCTATTATGCTGGAATCACATTGTGATACTTTAGGGGCCATGGTGCATATGATCAAGGG
>JAZQMU010000170.1:0-32556 GCA_045543595.1 Faecalimonas sp. | reverse complement strand
CAATAACCGATATTCGGGCTTCCACGGAAGGTCACCTGTGCCAAGGAAGAACAGTTCTCAAATTCATAATCACACATCTGTGTGATATCCAAATCGGGAATAGTTTCTAACGATCTACAGTTTCTAAAAGTACTACCTGTTAAAGTATAACCTTTCATTGCCCACAATGTTGCAATCCATGCAATCATAGGAACAATACAGAATAACACAATTACAACACCCTTCATACCTGGAACATAAGTTACACTTGCATCTGGAAGTGCATTTGTAAATCCAATAAATCCTACAACCACACCTACGATAGCTGTACCAAGTGATGATACTAATTTATCTACCAAACTAAATAATGTTCCCATGATACCTGGAACGTATTTACCACTTCTCCATGTTTCATAATCTGAACAGTCTGCAACCATAGGGATTGGCATATCTGCTGTCGCATAATAAGCACCATAACCAACACCAAAGAACACAAGGAATGCGATTGTATACAAATTGATTGTAATCTTACCATTCGCAAAGATAGAAAGTGTAACTGCTGGATTACCTTCTTTCCATAACAGGAGAATCGCCAACACACCTATATACATGATAAGCGCAAGCGCAACATATGTCATCAGTGACTTCTTCTGACCATGTTTCTGCGATGTACGCACTGTAAGTAAAAAGAATGGTGCTGAACATACGTAACCAATGATCATCATCGGCAAGTATAATCCATCGTAATTACCCATCATCCCACCATAAAGCATACAGAGAACTGGCATACCTGTTGCAATCGAAAACGCTAATTTACATCCTGCACCTGCAACCATAAGTCTTTGTAACTCTTTATTATCTTTTAAAATGGCAACATATTCTGATATTTTAACTTTTTCTTGTTTGCCACCGATTCCCCAGTATTCTGGGCGGTCTTTTTCAGAAATACCGATGATCGCAAGAATTGTCATAACAAGTGATACAACGATACAAAGAGGAATCATGAAATCATAAAATCCTGTACTGTTGTACCCACCTAAACGTTTTTGTAAAATAGGTGCTAAAAATTGTACAAGTCCCATACCGATCAAGCTTGCCACTGTATTAAATACGGTAAAGAGTGGTCTTTGATTTGGATCGTTTGTAAGACATGTTTGTCCTGAACGAGTACAAGCTGTTTGGAATGTATAACCAATTACATATAATGCATAGAACAATACAAAACATACCATTTTGAGGAGTGTCTGATCTGCTGGAATCAAACGTGTTCCAAAATACAATAAAATTGCACTGATGATCATGATCACATTACCCAGCAACATGAATGGTCTAAACTTACCAAAGCGAGTTGCTGTCTTATCAATAAGTGCACCAATAATCGGGTCTGTAACCGCATCGAAAAGACGCATAAATGTTACCATGGATGTTGCAAATGCAACCAATAAACCTAAAACACCACTAGCATAATAAGCAATGAAATTCAATGTCAAAATGTAGTACACATTCGTTGCACCATTGTTCATTGGAAATAATACTAATTGATATAGTTTTGCACGGTTTGAGCTTTCATTTCCCATTTCTTTTTCCTTCTCTTTCCTAAATATTACATCCAGTTTGAGCTGTCACCTTTCGCCAAGCGATATTCTGGTCTTTCTTGCTCTACTTTGTAGATCACACAGCTGTCTGTATAATCTCCTGCTTTCACTTCCAACTTATTTTCTGCTGCCAGTGTAATATCAAATTTGAATACATTCTGACCTTTCTTTGTTCCAACAAGTTTTCCATTTTGGTATAAAGAAACTTCATCTAAGTTAGAATAAACAGTGATTGTTTGTTTTTCTGCGCTACGATATTCATATCTTCTTCCTGCAAGATAAACGAATTTATCTTTCTTGTTCCAATATGCTTTATATAAGAAGAATGCATCTTTCTTTGTTTTACGATCAAATGTAACTAAACCTTTGTGGTTCATACCTGGTTCACCGCCTTGATTACGAGCATCTGCTGCGAAATCAAACATATTCCAGTAGTAATGTGCCCACATATATGGATAACGTTTGAAGCATTCTAACATATATTCATGGTATTTGTTGTGATACTCTTCTGAGTTGTCTCCACGTTTTGGTTTCTTAGAGTGAAGATTTGGCATACCTTCTGCACCGTATTCCGCATAACAGAGACAGCGTTGTGGAAAACAAAGATGCCAAAACTTGATCCAGAGATCATTGAGCCATAAAAATGGTACATACCATCCGAGATATAAGTTCCATCCAACCAAATCAGTAATATGTGCTACTGGATGGAAATGATGACACATTGCATAGCATGCCAATGTTGTTGGACGAGTTGGGTCCATTTCATGGCAAAGATCATTAAGTACATGATGGTTTGCAAGCATCTGTTTCTTCAATTTTCTTCCTGAAATTGTAATTTCGTTTGAAACACCCCATGTCACGATGCATGGATGATTATAATTCTGAATGATCAACTCTTTCATCTGTGAAATCGTATTTTCATTACCATTTGCAAGGTGCTCTGAAATGTATGGAATCTCAGCCCACACGATCATACCTACTTTATCACAAAGATCATAGAAATATTGGTCATGTTGATAATGTGCAAGACGAATTGTATTTGCTCCAACTTCTCTGATCAGTTCCATATCTCTGTCGTGATGTAATCTTGTGATCGCATTTCCAATCCCTTTAAAGTCCTGATGACGAGATACCCCGTGAAGTGGATAAGGTCTTCCATTCAAATGGAACCCGTCTTCTGGTTTGAATTCAAAAGTACGAACACCGCAGTTACATTCAATTTCATCTACTTCTTTTCCGTTTTTAAGTAATGTTGCTTTGATGTGGTACAAATATGGATCATCGAGACCGTCCCAAAGATGTACATTTGGAATGTGAAGTTTCACTTCTAGACCTTCAGCCTCCGCAACTACATTTCCTTTGTCATCTGATAATTCCACAACTACTTTTGCATCTTTCGCTGCATCATTCACATAAGTAGTAACTAAAACATCTGCATCTTTTCCAGATACTTCTGTCACATATTTGATACCAGGTCCTCCATAGTAATCCAGATCAAAATGTTCTTTCGACGCTACCAGAATCTCGATATCACGATAGATTCCGCCATAGAATGTGAAATCCGCTTTTTGTGGATATACTCTATCATTCACGCTGTTATCCACTTCGATCACAATACTGTTTTCTTCTAACAATTTATCTGTAACTTCCACGCGGAAAGTTGAGTAACCACCGTCATGTTTGCATACAGATTCTCCGTTCAAAATGATATTCGCACTTGCATTAATACCATGGAATTGTAAATAAACACATTCTGTGTCTTCTTTAAATTCTGGTTTTGCAAACTTGTTATCGTATGTCAAAGTACCGCGCCAGTAATCATTCCCACCGTCTTGTCCGTCTTTGTGGTTCCAGGTATGTGGCAATTCTACAGCACTTCTGTTTCCTTTTTGGTCGGTAAAGCTCCAGCCTTCCATCAGCTTTGTAATTCTTCTCATCTGCTTTCCCCTTTCTAAGCACATAGTTCAACGCCTATATTGACTTAGAATAGCACAGAAACAAACTTTTTTCTAGAAGTCCGGAAGAAGTGGTAAATATTAACACATAAGTGGTAAAAATTTTACTATTTTTTGTGTTTCAGAATAAAATTAACCTATAAGGGATATAGAATATACAAATTGGAGTTTATAGAATTGGATATTCAATCGTGCTGGATATAAGAGCCAAGTAGTCGTTGGGTATAAAATGACTAAAAATGCCTGTAATGTCCAAATGATTTTGAAGATTAGGCATCAAAGATAGAATATGATGATTAAAAACCTAATAAAACTACCACTGGGCAAAATGTATTCTAAAAACGTGTAAATGCCTAATCTTTCTCTATTTTTAGGCAATGTTGTGAGAATAGGTTCCACTACGCCTAACTGCAAACCAGCAATCAGCGCGATAAACTCCAATTTGACGTTTTAAATCAAGTATGCTATAATTCAAATATACCCCGTGGGGGTATATGGAAGGAGGCGAAATATATGATAACACAAAAATACACAATTACTGGAATGACTTGTGCAGCTTGCAGCAGCGCTGTGGAGCGTGTGACCCGCAAGATGGATGGAGTTGTAGAGAGCAACGTAAATCTGACAACAGCTCTTCTTACCATCACTTACGATGAAGAAAAAGTTACACCAGAAATGATCATAAAAAAAGTAGACCGTGCTGGGTTTGGTGCGGAATTATATGTGGAGAAGAAAAAAGAAGAAAATCAGGAAGATGATATCAAGAAAACGCGTAATCGATTGATCAGCAATATCATCCTTGCTTTACCACTCTTATATATTTGTTTTGGACATATGCTTCCAATTACATTGCCGCTTCCAGCTTTTATGGATATGCATAAGCATCCAATGACATTTGCTTTGATACAGATGATTCTTACCATTATTATATTGACCAACGGAAGAAAGTTTTATTTGGTGGGATTCAAGGCATTATTCAAGGGAAACCCGAATATGGATTCCTTGGTGGCTATTGGAACGGGAAGCGCATTTGTTTATAGTTTTGTTATGACGATTGGAATTGTAAAAGATCCAGCTTGCGTGCATAACTTGTATTATGAATCGGCGGCAGTGGTAGTGACATTAGTTATGCTTGGAAAATATCTGGAAGGACGTAGCAAAGGCAAAACATCCGAAGCGATTCGCAAATTAATGGAACTAGCTCCAGATACAGCAATTGTTCTAAGAGATGGAGAGCAGAAAGAAGTGCCGGTAGAGCAGGTTGCAATTGGTGAATTGATTCTGATAAAACCAGGCAGCAGAATACCTTTGGACGGAATTGTGATAGAAGGAAACACCAGCGTTGACGAGTCGATGTTGACTGGAGAAAGTATTCCGGTAGAGAAAAGCGTAGATGATGAGATGATCGGTGGCAGTGTAAACTATCATGGAGCTGTTACGGTGAGAGTTACCCGTGTTGGCTCAGATACGACGCTTGCAAAGATTGTTCGCATGATGGAAGATGCGCAAGGGAAAAAAGCACCTATCTCAAAACTTGCGGATACAGTAGCTGGATATTTTGTTCCAACGGTTATGGGAATTGCACTTTTGGCAGCAATCGTGTGGGCAATCCTTGGACATGATATTACATTTGTTCTTACAATCTTTGTGTCAGTACTAGTTATCGCTTGTCCATGCGCACTTGGTCTGGCGACCCCAACTGCGATCATGGTTGGAACTGGCCTTGGAGCTAGTCACGGAATCTTGATCAAAAGCGGGGAAGCTTTGGAAATCAGTCATAAGGTAAATGCAGTTGTTCTTGATAAAACAGGTACGATCACAGAAGGGAAACCAGCTGTCACAAACATTATCAGTCACAGTATGACGGAAGATGAATTATTAAAGATAGCAGCATCTTGTGAACAGGTTTCAGAACATCCTCTGGGACAGGCCATCGTAAATGGTGCAAAAGAAAAAAATATTGAATTAGAAAAAGTGACGAATTTCCAAAGTATTACAGGACAAGGAATCGAAGCCGTAATTGGAGAAGACACATATTATATTGGGAACAGGAAACTTTGTGAGGAACAGAAACTTGATTATGCGGAATATGAAGAAGAAGCATTGACTATCGCCAACAAAGGTCAGACTCCAATGTTTGTGGGAAAAGACGGAAAGATCCTTGGAATCGTTGCCGTTGCCGATACGTTGAAAGAAACAAGCGGGGAAGCAATCCGAAAGATGAAGGAACTTGGTATTGAAGTTTATATGTTGACGGGTGATAATCGACTGACAGCAGATTACATCGGAAAGAAAGTTGGCGTGGATCATGTGATTGCAGAAGTGCTTCCAAACGACAAGGCTTCCGTTGTGGAAAAACTGCAAAAAGAAGGTAAATGTGTTATGATGGTAGGAGATGGCATCAACGATGCACCAGCGTTAGTCCAGGCAGATGTAGGTGTTGCCATCGGAAGCGGTAGTGATATTGCCCTTGATTCCAGCGACATTGTGCTTATGAAGTCAGATCTTCGAGATGTTTATAAAGCAATCAAACTTAGTAAGAAGACGATTCGTAATATCAAGCAGAATTTGTTCTGGGCATTTTTCTACAATTTATGTGGATTGCCACTGGCGGCAGGTCTTTTATATCCGATCAACGGAATGTTGCTTAGCCCAATTATCGGCGGATTTGCCATGTCACTCAGTTCTGTGTGCGTTGTAAGTAATGCACTTCGACTTCGCAAGACAAGGTTGGACTAAGGAGGATAATCATGGATCGAATAAAACATCGTTCGGAAAAAGAAAGCAAAGATCTGATCACCCGCTTAAATCGTATCGAAGGTCAGATTCGCGGAATCAAAAACATGGTGGAGGAAGAACGATACTGTGTTGATATTTTAAATCAAGTGTCGGCTGTGCAGGCTGCACTTAACAGTTTCAACAAAGTGCTTTTAGCCAATCATATCCAGACTTGTGTGGTAGATGACATCCGTGCAGGAAATGATGAGGTTATAGGTGAACTTTGTGAAACAATAAAAAAATTAATGAAATAATCAGGAGGAAATGAAGATGCCAGTAATTAAAGTTGCAGATATGCACTGCGAAAAGTGTGTTGCAAGAATCACAAAACTTTTGACAGAAGAAGGATTGGACTTCTCAGTAAGCTTGGAAGATAAGACAGTGACTGTAAATGGTTGCGAACACTGTGTGAAGACAGCGCTTGAAGCGCTGGATGATCTCGGGTTTGAAGGTGTTGTGGAATAGTATTCTTCGAAAGAGGTGGCAAGTATATAGCCGCCTCTTTTATTTTTGCGGTGAGGATAGAACCATTTTATTACTGTTACATAGAATAAATTAGAATATCAATGAAGGGAGTCTCGGTATGCAGTGTAATAAGAACAATGCAATGCCTTATACAAATTATCGTCATGTGCAGCCAGTGCATCATGTGATACAGAAAGATACTTGCAATGACATGGTGCTTGCTATGGCGTACGTTCCATGGCAGACATGGAAAGATATCTATGATGTGGAAAAAGCCCTTTGCGTGGGAACAATTTTCTGTGAACTCGATTTGCCATTCCATGGAAAGGGAGGGGTATTGCGATGAATAAACCTTGTAGAAAAGATTTGTTACACCGAATCAATATGGTGAGTTTTGCAGTGGACGATGTGAAACTATTTTTAGATACTCATCCTACCTGTATGGAAGCTTTGATATATTTTCAGGAATACAGTAAAATGAGAAACCATCTTCTGAAAGAATATGCAAAATATTACGGTCCATTGACTGTAGATACTACAGTTGAAAATTGTGGTGACAGATGGAATTGGATCAATGAGCCATGGCCATGGCAGGAAGGAGGATGTTAGTATGTGGTTGTATGAAAAGAGATTACAATATCCAGTAAAGATTTCCAAATGTAATGCCAAGATGGCGCAGGTGATCATGAGTCAGTTTGGTGGTCCGGACGGTGAACTTGCTGCATCTATGAGATATTTATCTCAAAGATATACAATGCCTTACAAAGAGGTAACAGGAATCTTAACGGACATCGGTATATCGTTTTGCTAATTGACTATCTCAAATGCTACTCTAAAACATCAAACAGTTCGTCGCCTATGACACGAGATTTCGTGGGTACTCTATCATCGGCAAAGACACGGTTCTTGACTTGCTCAATAACCACCTTTTCTTTTTCGATTTTCACGATTTCAGCAAGCAACCGTTCTTCCTCTTGCTTGTGCCACTCGGCAAGTGATTGGTGATTTGCTCCCGTTTCCTCTTTGCTCCTGCCTCGTTCAAGACCAAATACTTCCATCGCCTCTGCATAACTGTCTTGCAAAGCGATTATTTGTTTTTTCTTGCCAAAATATCGTGAGGCATTAAGATACCCTCGCTCATCTGTTGGCAATACAAAGTAGTGTCCGTGTTTTGTTGCTTCGTCGTGGTTAGTATCAAAGCGTATGATTTTACCCTCGCCAAACTCTTTCTCTAACCATTTAAGGTTCGCTCTGTGCCATTGGTCAAAATCTAACCCCTCCTCCATTTCGGGGGAGAATGTTAACACGAACTCAACAAGAGCCACGGCGTCCTTACGGACTTTTTTGCCCGTCTGCTTTTCTTGCTCCCTCATCACCCCTCGTATCACTTGTGTCATTGTTTTTTCTGGATTTTGCCTCCAAGTGATATTCTCGCTTTCTCTCTCGGGGTGTTTTCGGTGTTTCAAACGGTCTCGGTGTTTTTGGTGTCGCTCTATGTTTGCCACGCTACCCACCTTGTACTTTTGAAAACGCATAATGCAATATTTACTCATTCTCCATTCCTCCTTTTCGCAAAGTAGGGAGAAAGTTCCCATATTGGCAGACGAGCATAACGGCGACCTCACGAAAAGGTAGGAGGGGGTGTTCAGTCGCCGTTCTACCTCATTCCAAAAGCATTGCCTTAGTATCGCGGGCAATGCTTTTTCCATTACGGTCATCTTTCTCCCATAGTGTAAATATGTGTCATTTCAATTTCACTCGGGAGAAATATGACTTACTACGGTTTGTATACAAACCTGTAAGGTCTGCGACACTTTTTGAGGTACGGTTCTTTCATACTTATTATGAGAAAAGGCGACATTTCTCAAATACACTATGAAAGGAAGCGTTCAAATGACAAGCATAAAAATCGTATTAAGTGAGGAACGAAAGAAGCGTATCAAGAAAGCGAGCATAGAGGCAGACAAGACCTTGTCTCGATATGTTCTCGACATCATTGACCCATTGGACGAAGATACCGTTAAGAAAGAACTCCAAGAGGTCGAGGAGCAGTTAAACCGTTTCGGTGGTCGCATGTCCTACGAGGAAAGAACTGCCCTTAAAATACGTCGTAGCGAGTTAAGAAAGGAGTTAGAGAACTATGGCAAATAAGACAACCGAAAGCAAAACAATGACCATCGAGGAGTTCATAAAAGAACAAGAAGACATTCACGATGTACAAGCAAAGGTTATGGAATGGGTTGCCACAGACGACCTTTACCAAATGGTCAATAAGCGAAAAATTGAAGATGAGGAAAAGAAACTGGCGTTGGAGGTTGATTTGCTCAATGCCATTGTTCGTGCCTTGCAGAACAAAAACACAGATTACGGAAAACGTATGCGAGGTGTGGCATTAGGACTATTAAGAGCATCAGAAATATACGAATGTTTTGACAAGCACGAGGTTCGTACATTAAACAGAATACTTGAAATTGCGAAATAAAAAACGGAGGCAACGTGCCTCCGTTTCTCTTTTCCGTGAGCTTGCGGTAATAACACCGCAGGATCACGGAAATATTTCCGCAATTATTTAACTGTTCGACATATTGGTGTTTATCTAATCAATCCTCCGAAACCCTTCCTTTTATCAGTGGATATTTCAGAATATTCTTATCATCAAAGATTATACGTCTGCTTAATCAGCCGTTCTGCTGTGATTTTCATCTCAGTTTTCAGTGAGATTTTTTGATTCCATTTTTCTGAATGTAATCACATAGAGAACAACTACCAGAAGGGTAGACAGTAAATCTGCAACAGGCTGTGCCCATGCCAGACCGGCAGCGCCGATTTTGGCTTTGAGTATAAATAAAGCAGGGATGTATATAAAGCCCTGACGGCTAAGGTTTATGATGAGAGCAGGAACAGCTGCACCGGCAGCCTGAAGCGCATTTGTCAGAACATAAAACACACCAAACAGGAAGCTGGTTGACAAAAGAATTCTTACAAACTGTACAGCATATTCAAAGGCTGCCCGCTCTGTGAGGAACACCCCTACAATCTGGTTTGTGAATATATAGCAGATAACTGTCATTGCCAGACTGAGGGCAAAGGAAAAAACTACAGAAAAACGCATTGCTTTTTTAAAGCGGTCCCACAGATTTGCGCCTACACAATATCCCAGCAAAGCCTGAACACCCTGGGCAAAACCGATGCATACCATGCCGGTAATCATTGTGACTTTGGAAGCAACGCCTATTGCAGCTACAGCCATATCACCGAAAGAAGCCATCTGGCCGTTCATAATAATCTGGGAAACGCTCATCAGCATTGAGCCAAGTGATGCAGGTATGCCGATAGTCAGGATGCCTGTGCATATTTTGTCACCCATAGAAAAATCTTTTGGGTGAATACTGAGGATAGATGTTCCGCTAAAAAAATACCGTATATAGAAACAAGCGCTGAATATATTGCCTATGGCAGTGGCAATGGCCGCACCTGTAATACCCCAGCCGAAAGCGAGAATCATAATAGGGTCCAGTATAACATTCAGCAGGTTACCCAGAAGCTGGCCCATCATTGCTGTTTTGGCATGACCTTCAGCACGGATAACGTTTGAAAAACAGTTTGCTATCAGTACAAATGGTCCGCTGTAGGTTACTATAGTAAGATATGTTTTTGCGTAAGTGTAAGTATCAGCACTTGTACCCATTATTACGAGAATATCTTCCATAAAAATCAGGAATAATGCAGACATAGCAACGCCTATTACAACACAGCTCCACATACAGAATGAAGTTGCTTTTCTGGCATAATCAGCTTTTCCTTCTCCCAAGGCTCTGGCTATTACAGAGGTACCACCTATGCCAAAAACTGAACCCACAGACATAAAAATAAGAAATACAGGTGTAGCCATGGAAACAGCCGCCACCTGATATGCATCATGGGTCAGACCTATAAAAAGTGTATCTGCCAGATTGTAAACCAGTACCATAAGCATGGCAATCATTGCAGGTACTGCATTTTTCAGAACAGCCTGCGAAATAGGTGCGCTGTGAAATATTTCCAGCTCTTTTGTCATTTTCATAAAAATCTCCTTTTTGAAAGCACACTATTAATAGCGTGCTATTGAATGGTATTAACAATATGCCCGCTGTGGACGGGCGTAATTCTATCTGCAGATTTTCTGCAGCAAATTATAAAATTGTTCTTTTTCGTCGGGTGTCAGTGACTGCAACAGCTGATTTTCCATATCATCAATATGGAACTGTGCATTTTTACAGCATTCAAGACCTGATGGTGTAACAGATACTTTTTTTACTCGGCGGTCGTTGGCATCTGTAAAGCTTTTCACATAACCTTTCTGTTCCAAACGCACTACTATGCCTGCAGCTGTTGACTGCGCTACATGCAGCAGCAACTCCAGCTCTTTTAATGACAGCTGATTGTCCTCTGCAGACTTAAGCTCCATAAGAACACGCATCTGGGCAAGTGTCAGATTCTGGGAAGACAACGTATTGTTTGCCTGTTTTTCCAGTTCGTCATTTATATGTTTAATAAGCCTTCCACATTCATAGTTCTGTTTCATTTATTCTACACCCCACAAACAGATTAATGATAGCATGCTTTTGATTATATGTCAATGAAATACCTTTGAAATATTTGCAGATGTCTTCGGAATACTGTACTGATTGATAAAAATGACAACGTAACAAAATGAAAAGAGCCCATATATCAAAACTAAACGGCACTGGAATTACTCAATGCCGTTATTTTTGTAATTGTTAAACAAATTCAAGTTTATCGAACTGTTTACATTATAGCATACATTTGTGAAATTTTCTACCACAGACAAAAAATCGCAAAAATACTTATGAGGAAAAATTAAATCAAAAAATAATCTTTCATATTTAATGTGCGAAAAGGCGAAAAGTCCCTTTTTCACTACCGGCTATCGTCGGCAAAAAAAGATATGAGGAAAAATAAATATTTTTTTATTCTTTCATACTTAATGTGTGAAAAGGCGAAAAAGCACTTTTGCACCCGGGGAAAACAAAAATCTATATAAAGACCCGCCCCGGCGGGCAGATAAGGAAAATTAAAAATGAAAAAAATTACTAAAAACATCAATGATACCAATGCACTTGATTTCTACGACACATTGACAGACAAGCAGAGAGCCAAGTTTGACAACGAGAAAGATAGTTTCACGATTGACTTCGTGGAGGTCTCAAACATCTACACCAATCTCAACGCCGAGCAGACGGGCATACTGTTCCTTGCTATCTCTATGTACGCCGCTACGGGTAAGAAGAGTGGCATTGACCAAGAGGTTCTCGACGCTCTTAATGCCGACCCAAAGGTTCTCATTCAATTCAACAATATGGCAAACCGTGTGAAGAACAATACCAAGGCGTGGATTAACAACAGAGGACAAGCAAAGCCAAAGCCTGATGTAGAGTACGACACTAAAAAAGGTTACTGGAAAGCAAATAACACCGATGATGTAAAAGAACTCCTCGGTGAACACAAGACCACCCTCAAAAAGTTAAACGAGTACTTACAGAATATGTATGTTGAACAAGATGACACTCCCGACATTTTCTCTGACGATTTTGATTTGTGGGCAGACTAAAAGAAAGGAAGATTAATTATGGTACGTAAATATTACGAAGACAGAGATTATAGTAAAGAAATATGTATTCTTAAATTAGTTGAATACTTAGAAAAAAACGACCATTTTACAGAATGGTTAATTAATGACTATGCACTTTATGTAGATGAATGGATAGAAGAAAGAGAAAACTCAATTAATGCTTTCAAAGAATATCTTAAAGAAGATAATTGTTATATTTATCAAAAAATAATAGAAGAAAAAGAGTTAGAACTAAGAGAATTAAAATGCATTAAATATTTAATAAAAAACTCTTGCAAATTAATAGAAAGAGAGGATAAATAAGATGAAACGGTATGTATATTTTGATACAAATTATAACGATTGGTGCGAGTTGACAGTTTCAATAAAAACTTATGAGACCAATAAAACCTACGATGAACTACATACGCTATGGGAAGAGATTGACCAAAAGATTACCCTATTAGAACCAAAGGTTGAAATTGCATTAAACGAGTTCATTGCAAGTAGTCCCGACAATGAAATGGACTGGGTTCTTGAAGACCGTTTATCACAGTTAGAGGGGGAACTCGAAGGCTTAAAGGAGCAGAGATATGAAGTCGAGCGAATGATGAAAACGAAATAAGTGTTCTTGGAACATAAACAAAAAACGGAGGCAACACGCCTCCGTTTTCTTTTGGTCGCAGAACTGCGATAATATGATCGCAGTTCTGCGACCGGCTTTCCGTAAAAACACGGGAATAATTCAATCAGTTCAATCAGCACATACACATCAGTACATTCGGGTCGTACCAATTCCAAAAAGAACAATACGGTTCAAGTCGAATCAGCACCCATCGGGTCTACCTTGTCATTCGCTCGCTCACTCGCTCACACTTAAAGAATTGTAAACTCTACTTGATACTTGTCCATTCTACCCGTTGCCTTATACTGCATTGTGATAGGTTCAAGACCATACAAGTAGTATTTGAGTATGTGACCATTATAAACCTCTATACGGTCAATAAGAGCACGATATACACTCTCGTTAATGTCCTCGTTGGCAAGAGATAAAACCTTTTGCAGTTCTTCAATCTGAGCATTTAAGATAACATCGTGGTTTTGCTCTTTGGTCTCTTGCTCGGTTAGAGTAGCGATTTGATTAGTAATGTCTTGAAGTTCGCTCTCGGTTTGTTTTACCGTGAGTTGATATGCCGTTTCGCTTATCGTTCCATTTACCAAAAGTCTTGTGTATTTTACAATCTCATCGTGTTTCTTCTGTGCCTCTGCTTGAAGAATACCAATCTCTTTTGCAACGGTAGATACTTGTTCTGCTTGCTTCTCTGCTCGTTTCCTTTTAAGCATTTCAATGGTATTAGGGAGAGTGGGTTTCACAAACTCTGTAAGCAAGTCATACATTCCTTGTTGCAACACTTTATCGTTCACGGACTCGGAATTGCAACCAACCTCCACTTGTTCCCCCGTATCAAGTGTTATGGTTTTCTTAGCACCGCCTTGTTGACCACTCCAACACTTCCACGCCTTGTATTTTTCTCCACCTTTAAGGTTCTTTGTTCGTGAAACAAATCGCTCGCCACATTCGCCACAGAAGACCTTACCGCTACACCAATAGCGGTTACTATGCTTTGCCTTGACCTCATCTGTCGGGGAATTATCTTTGAGTAGTATTTGTACTCTATTCCACAAATCACGGTCTATAATTGCGGTCTCAGGGTGTCTGTTTTCGATATACACCGATGTACTTTCGCCACGGTTATACTTCTTCTCGTGGGTCTTGAAATTGGGGGTGTAGGTCTTACCCGTTGCCAAATCGCCAACATATTTTTCGTTTCTCAGCATACGGAGAATAACGGTATTACTCCACCCATTTTTATATCGCTTGGTTTTAACACCCTCTTGTTGTAATTGCTTGGCAATTTTGAATGTTCCCATTCCATTGGCATACATTGTGAAAACTCGTTGCACAACCTCTGCCTCCTCGGGAATAATCTCAAAGTATTGCTTGTTGTTTTCGTCTCGCTTGATGTTATAACCAAACATTTCTTTTCTGCCGAAAATAACGCCATTTTCCATTTGACGGAGTTGTCCCCATTGAACTCGTTTAGAGGTCTTTCTGCTTTCTGCCTCTGCCTGGTCACCCGCTTTAATTAGTTGTTCTTCGTAGTCCTTGTCCTCGGTGTAAATATCTTCGGCAAGGAACCATATATGAACACCACGGTCACGTAGGTCTCCAACAATGTTCAAAATATCTCGTACATTACGAGAGAAACGGGAAACCTCTTTCGTGATTATCAAATCGTATCTGCCTGCCATCGCATCGGCAATCATACGGTTAAACTCATCTCTTTTTTTGAGAGATGTACCGGAGATGCCTTTGTCCGCATAAATTGTTCTGACCGTCCAATTAGGGTGGTTTTCAAACTCTCTATCAAAGAACCGCTTTTGTGCTTCAAAACTATTTCGCTGGTCATCCTTATCGGTTGATACTCGGCAATAGGCACACACGGCAATTTTTTGCTCGTCATTGTCTTTAAGAAAGACTTTCGCTTGTGGTTTGTTTATTGTGACTGTTTGCTTTGACGACATAGTTCTTCATACTCCCCTTTGTCTATGTAATTCTTTGTGTAGAGATTTAGAACTAAGGTCTCTGTTACTTTCTTTTGGAGTTCCTTAATATCTACAACACTTTGTGTTTCCCTCAGTTTTTCGGGATTTACTATCATAGATTGGCTCCTCAAAGATTCTATGATAGCAGTATATTCATTGGACACCACGATTAGAAAGTTGTCCTCATCTTTCAAAAGGTCAAAACTGTCTCTGCCGTACTTTTCTAAGATTTCGCTTGCAATCTTTTTCTCGATAAACATATGAAAACTCCTTAATTGCAGTATAATTTTCTATATTATATCATAAAAAAGCGAGATAGTCAATTAGCAAGCCGATATAGGTACAGAAGAACTTGCGCACATGGAGATTATTTCAGCTATCGTATACCAACTTACGAAGGATCTTCCAATGGAAGAAATCGAAAAGTATGGATTTGACAAATATTATGTTGACCATACACTTGGATTGTGGCCACAGGCTGCTGGCGGAGTTCCATTTACAGCAACATTTTTCCAATCCAAAGGAGACCCTATCACAGATCTGCATGAAGATTTGGCAGCAGAACAAAAAGCCAGAACAACATATGATAATATCTTGCGTTTGGTAAAAGATCCTGAAGTCTGTGATCCAATTCGTTTCCTTCGTGAACGTGAAATTGTTCATTATCAGAGATTTGGAGAAAGCCTCCGAATCGTACAGGAAAAACTGGATAGCAAGAATTTCTATGCATTTAACCCTGCATTTGATAAGAAAGCAGATTGTGATTGCAAATAGAAGATTGGTCCCTCGAAGTTTGCTTCGAGGGATTTTATGTGAAAAAGAGTTGTTTTTGCTTCTGGTTCTAGCTATAATGTTATACATTAAGAAACCAATTATTAGGGGTGCAGTTTTGGGAGAAACAAAAAAAACAGGGGTAAAGAAAACTCAATATTTTGATTACACATTACTTGCAATCGTAATTTTCCTGATGTGTTTTGGGCTTGTTATGCTATACAGCACAAGTTCGTACAGCGCGCAGGTAAAGTTTGGCGATAGCATGTATTATTTTAAAAGACAAGCCATATTTAGTGCATTTAGTTTTGTAGTTATGCTTGTAGTAGCAAAACTGAATTATCATCTGTATGGGAGACTTGCAAAATTGTCTTATATTGTGGCATTTGTTTTAATGGCATTAGTTCTGACGCCTTTGGGATTGGAACGTTATAACGCAAGACGATGGATCAGGCTTCCTTTTGGGATGCAGATGCAGCCTGCAGAGGTGACAAAGATCGCACTTATCTTGTTTATTCCGCTTTTGATCTGCAGAGCGGGTAAAAGGATAAAAGATTTAAAAACGAGTATGATCATATTCGTGTGGGGAGCAGCGGCAGCAGGAGGCGTACTCTTTTTGACAGATAACCTTAGTACAGCCATTATCTGTATGGGGATGGTATGTATTATGATCTTTGTTTCCCACCCAAAGACGGCTCCGTTTTTAGCACTGGCAGGAGCAGGGGCAGGTGTGATCGCGGTGGGAATCAAGATTCTCAGCAGTTTGGTACAGAACGCTTCGGACATGGAAGGGTTCCGACTTCGAAGAATTTTAGTATGGCTGGAGCCGGAAAAATATCTGGATGACGGTGGATTTCAGGTAATGCAAGGTCTTTATGCAATCGGTTCAGGTGGATTTTTTGGAAAGGGACTTGGGAACAGTGCACAGAAGATGCTCATTCCTGAAGCGCAGAACGACATGATCCTAGCTATCATTTGTGAAGAACTTGGTGTGTTTGGAGCACTTATTCTCCTTGGCATGTTTGTAGTGCTTTTATACAGATTGGTATTTATTGCCCAGAATGCACCGGATCTATATGGGTCACTTGTTGTGACAGGTATCTTTGCACATATTGCACTTCAGGTAATGTTCAATGTAATGGTAGTGCTGAATGTTATTCCTACGACAGGTATCACATTACCGTTTGTAAGTTATGGAGGGACTTCAGTATTGTTCCTGATGATTGAGATGGGACTTGCACTAAGCGTGTCGAATAGAATAAAATTTGAAGAATAAAGAAATTGCTTTTCATTTTAGAAAAAATGTGTTATGATAAACGCTAGTTAGAAAACGGAGGATTTGATTACAATGAGTCAAGAAAAAGTAGCAAAATATAAAGAAGCAAAAGCGAATCGTAAGGAAACGATGAAAAAACAAAAACAAGCTCGTCTTGTTCGTAATACAGTTGTTGGAGTTGTTTGTGTAGCAGTACTTGGCTGGGTTGGAATTTCAGCAGTAACTTATTTGCAAGAAAACAAACCAAGACTTAATGTAGAAGTTGATTATTCAGCAGTAGAAGATTTTACAAGTGATCTTGCTGGAGACGTAGAAGAATAAGATGATGGCTAGAAGGATCTCGCGAACAGGCAAGGTCCTTTTTTATGATTTGTTTTAAGGTGAGAAGTTTGTTATGAAAAGAATTAATGTTAAAATAATAATTATCACAATATTTTTTTCGTTATTATCAGCATATGGTTTTTGTGGAAGTGTTGAAGCTGAAGACGAAGATATCAATTTTATTGATGTAACAGAAGAATCATATTATTACGATGCAGTTCTTTGGGCAAAAGAGCAAGAAATCACGAATGGTATATCCGATACTGAGTTTGGTCCAGAATTTGTGTGCTCCAGAGCCGAAGCGATTACTCTTTTGTGGCGTTGGAAAGGTTTGATTGAAAGTAGTGTCGATTCAGTTTGTTTTGCAGATATAGATGAAGGAAGTTTTTATTATGAAGCAGTTTTGTGGGGGCTTGAAAAGGAAATTACTAACGGATATTCGCAGGAGATATTTGGGCCGAATCAGTCTGTTTCAAGAGGTGAATTTATAACATTTCTATGGAGAACAATGGGATGTCCGCAAGCGGATATAACAGAGACTCCTTTTGAGGATGTTTTAGAAAATGCATATTACCATGAAGCGTTATTATGGATGCTTGAAACTGGTATAACAACAGGAATAACAAATTCAACATTTTGCCCGGAAATGAAGTGCGAAAGAGGGCAGATCGTCACATTCTTGAAGAGAGCCTCTGATTTGAATATGATAGATGCAAGTGAATATGGACTTTCAACCGATAACGAAGGAATGCAAAACTCAGAAATATTGCAAGAGTTGATTGATCAAGTGTCTGAAACTCGTGGTATTATATTCATACCTTCAGGTGAGTATGAATTTGCTGAAAGGGGTACACAGAGAATTGGCTCCCACTGCATAAAGATGAAGTCGAATGTTACAATCAAGGGCGCAGGTGAAGATACAGTATTGAAACCTGTGGGCCAGTCATATGGCGGATTGGACATGTTTTATTTCAACGAATATTACGATACAGGCGAACCCGTTTATTTGGAAAATTGCCGTTTTAGCAGTTTTACAATTGACGGGGCTGGTACATCGAGTAAAAACTATACAAGTGCAGGAAAAGGATTTATGATCAATCTTTTTAAAGACTGCTATTGGAAAAATATTATTGTAATGAATACGGATGCTACTGGCTTTGGGGTTGATTGTCCGATTGGTGGGAGTATGGAAGATTGTATTGCAATTAACTGTGGAAAGGCAGCAACTACTAACAGTGAAGGGGCATCAGGATTTGGTATCGGCTTCGGATATTCGGAAGATGAATGTTTTACTATATCGAATTGCCAATCTTATGGGAATAAAAAGTTTGGATATTTTTTTGAACATCAAGGACGATTTACACCTACAATGTATGGTGCTAAAAATGTAATGGGATTCACAATAAATAATTGTGAGGCCATGGAAAATTATTATAATTTTGGCGGAATTCAGACTTTAAATACAGTGTATGAAGATTGTGCTTCGCAGAATGCAATACAAGATGGATATTATTTTGAAAATTCTAAAAATTGCAGAATAGTTGATTGCAGCAGTGTAAATGAAGAAAATACTTCGTTTGCGATTGTTCAATATAGTAATAAAAAAGGGAGCAAGGAAGCTTGCAATATTATTTTTGAAAGCTGTACAAGTATGAATGCGCGGTATGGTGCATTAGTAAAGGGGCAAGATGTTGGTGTTTATATGGAAAATAATAAATTCGAACGTTGCCGATTTATGAACTGCAGAGAAAAAACATTTGTGACAGAAGGAGAAATGCTTAGTTTATACTTGATTGAAAATACTACTAACAGATTGAAAAATAATTTTGAGGCAAATGTTAGAATGTTTGTAGAAAAACGAAATAATTGGAATTAGAAAAACGTCAGCTTAATGCTGGCGTTTTTTTTGATAATCAAACTTCTTGAGGGTTTCTTGAGGGTTTGCCAAACTTTTGGGGCTCGTGAGGATGTCATTGGTCTTTGACATAAGAAAAAGGTGGTTACATAAAAAAACGAATAATTCGCAATTCAGAAAATCCCAGTGAAAAAATATACAAATTCATACATTTTCCTCTTGAAATCCCAATAGAAGTACGATAAAATGAACTCAAGTGGTGAAAAGTGGTGGAAAGTGGTAAAAAATGGGGCGCTTAGAGGTACCCATTTGAAAGAAGGTGAACTCGTTGTTAACAGGTGAATTTAATCATAGTATCGATCCGAAGGGCAGATTAATCATCCCTTCTAAATTTCGTGAAATACTTGGGGAAGATTTCGTGATTACAAAAGGATTAGATGGCTGTTTATTTTTATATCCAAACAATGAGTGGAAAATCTTCGAAAGCAAACTTAGAACACTACCTCTTACCAACAAAAATGCCAGAACATTTACACGTTTCTTTTTAGGAAGTGCAGTGGATGGCGGCCTTGACAAGCAAGGCAGAGTACTTATCTCTTCAGCCCTTAGGGAGTTTGCCGGACTCGAAAAAGATGTGGTTCTAGTAGGGGTGCTGGACCGTGTTGAAATTTGGGATAAAGCAAAATGGGATGATAATAATGCAGTAGTGGAAGAAAACATGGATGACATCGCAAGTCAGATGGAAGAATTAGGACTTGGCATCTAATTTGGGAGGTATTTATGGAATTTAAACATTACTCAGTATTGTTGGAAGAGACAGTAGATGGTCTGAACATCAAGCCAGACGGCATCTACGTAGATGGAACGCTTGGTGGTGGTGGACATGCTTATGAAGTTTGTTCACGTCTCAACGACAAGGGGAGATTTATAGGTATAGATCAGGACGAGGCAGCGATCGAAGCTGCTGGCGCCCGCTTAAGCGATTTCGGGGAGAGAGTTACAATAGTCCGAAGCAACTATTGTGATATGAGATCGCAGCTTCATAAACTAGGTATTGACAGAGTAGATGGGATCGTGCTCGATCTGGGTGTATCGTCATATCAATTAGATACAGCAGAAAGAGGATTCTCCTATCGGGTAGATGCTCCTTTGGATATGCGGATGGATAGACGACAGGAGATGACAGCCAAGGACATCGTCAATAACTACAGTGAGATGGATCTTTTTCGCATCATTCGTGATTACGGGGAAGATAAATTCGCGAAGAATATCGCAAAGCACATTGTGATGGAGCGCGAGAAAGGTCCTATCGAAACGACTGGACAATTAATTGAAATTATCAAACGCGCCATCCCGATGAAATTTCAGAAGACAGCAGGTCATCCTGCTAAAAGAACGTTTCAAGCTATTCGCATTGAGTTGAATAAGGAACTTGAAGTATTAAGAGAAAATTTAGACGATATGATCGATCTTTTAAATGAGAATGGAAGAATCTGTATTATCACATTCCATTCGTTAGAGGACAGAATCGTGAAGACGATTTTCAAGAAAGCTGAAAATCCATGTGTATGTCCAAGCCATTTCCCAGTATGTGTCTGTGGAAATGTGCCAAAGGGGAAAGTAGTAACAAGAAAGCCTATTCTTCCAAGTGAAGGGGAACTGGAAGAAAACAGTCGTTCAAAGAGCGCAAAGCTTCGTATCTTTGAACGTGGGTAAGATGTCTTTTTGGGAGAGTTATAATAAGGAGTGAATGCAAATGGCAGATTATATTCACGGTAACGTTGTACGTAAAGAACAGGTAATGCCTGTACCAGAACAGCAGACAAAAGAAGTCAGCCAACGCGTGCAGAAGAACCGCAGCAAAGCCTCACTCATGAATCGAGGTTATGTGGCGTTTCTGGCAATGGCGGCAGTGGTGACATTATTTGCGTGTGTTTGTTATCTTCAGTTACAATCTGAGATCACAAGCCGTTCAAAGAACATTACAGCACTGCAGCATGAACTGGCAGACATGAAGGAAGCAAACACAACAAAATACGGTGCAATCATGAATTCTATGAACTTAGAAGAAGTACGTGATATTGCCATGAACAGACTTGGCATGGTATATGCTACAGAAGAACAAATTATCACATATCAAAGTCCAACAAGCAATGCAGTAACACAGTATGCACGTATTCCAGAAAGTGGAATTTTAGCGAGTTCAGAAGCTGTAAAATAATAGAAGGGATTATCAAATGGCAGGAGAAAAGACCAAAAGAAGATTCCTGAAAAAAATGCAAAAAAAACTAGTACTGTTGTTTGTAGCAATCGTACTGGTTTTTATTTTTTTACTAGGGAAGATTACACATATTAACGCAGAAAACGGGGAATCATATACAAAGATTGTTTTAAATCAGATGCAGTACAACAGTCGTACGATTCCATTTAAAAGAGGGGATATCCTTGATAAAAATGGTACTGTGATCGCAACAAGCGAACGTGTCTATAACGTCATCTTAGATGCCTACGTTATGCTTTCAGATGAAGACAAATCGGCAGAGAGAATAAGACAGGTAAAAGATGTGGTAGAAGCATGTTTTGATGTGGATTCATCGGTGATCGATGAGATTGTTGTAAACAAATCGAGCAGCAGATATTGTATTCTTACTAAAAAAGTAGATTACAATGCTTCACAAGACTTCAAGGCCATGATTGCCGAAGATGCTTATTCTTATGTGAAAAAATGTGTATGGTTGGAAGACGACTACATCCGTACCTATCCATATGGTACGTTGGCATCGGATCTTATCGGATTTACGGTGGCAGGCAATGTGGGAAATGCGGGAATTGAATCTTATTACAACAGCGTGTTAAACGGAACTGACGGAAGGGAATATGGTTATACAGATTCAGAGTCTTCTGTAGAAAAAACCGTAAAATCGGCTGAAAATGGAAATACAGTTGTATCAACCATCGATATCACACTTCAAAGTATTGTTGAAAAATATATTGTGGAATTTAATGAAGCCCATACAAATGAAGAGCGAGAAGGTCCGGGAAGTAATAACACAGCAGTTATCATTGCGGATCCAAATACAGGGGATATTTTGGCGATGGCTTCCTATCCAAATTATGATTTGAATGATCCGAGAGATCTTACAAAATATTATTCACAAGAAGCGATAGAAGCTATGACTGATGAAGAATATCTGGATACATTAAATGAACTTTGGACAAATTTCTGTGTCAGCGATTCTTATGAACCTGGATCTACAATGAAACCATTTACAGTTGCTGCAGCACTGGAAAATGGTACATTGAGAGGTGACGAAGTATACGATTGCGGTGGTTCCAGAGTCGTGGTACAGGGAACGAAACCGATCAAGTGCAGTAACAGAAACGGACACGGATATCAGACTCTTAGCGACGGAATTGCAAATTCATGCAACGTTGTTATGATGGATATTGCATCTGATATGGGAAATACAGAACTGATTCGTTATCATAAAACATTTGGATTCGGACAGAAGACTGGAATTGACCTCCCTGGTGAAGCATCAACAGCAGGGCTTATCTTTACAGAAGAGACAATGGGACCATTGGAACTTGCAACAAGTTCGTTTGGACAAGGGATGAACGTAAGTATGGTTCAGTTGTTGTCTGGTTTTTCGTCATTGATCAATGGCGGGAATTATTATGAACCTCATGTGGTGAAACAGATTCAAGATGAAAATGGAAATGTTATAGAAAATATTTCTCCAGTTCTTTTAAAGAAAACAATCTCAGAAGAGACAAGTTCTATGCTTCGCTCTTACATGCGTCAGACAATGACAGAGGGTACTGGTAAGGCTGCAAATGTAGAAGGTTACGATATTGGCGGTAAAACAGGAACTGCCGAAAAATTACCACGTGGTAATGGAAAATATCTGCTTTCTTTTGTGGGATTTGCGCCAGCAGATAATCCAGAAGTAATTGTTTATGTAATTGTGGATGAAGTAAATGCACCAGACCAGGCAAATGGTACATATGTAAAAGAACTTGCTAGAAATATTATGTCGGAGGCTTTCCCATATCTGGGAATCACAAGAGATCCGTTGGCAGTAGAACAAGGGACAGAAGAATCTACTGAAGAAGTAGTGGATGAACCAGTAGAGGAACCAGTGGATGTTCCAGTTGACGCGCCGACTGCGCAGCAAGAGGAAGAAGCAGATTCAACTGATACAACAAATGAATAAAAAGAATAACCTCAAAAAAGTGTTCATAAAGTATAACAACACTTTTATGGGGTTTTTTTATGCAAAATAAAACATATAACAAGCGAAAAGTACTGGTAGTATTTGTTATGGCAATCTTGTTACTATTTGGACTTATCGGGCGACTCACATATTTGATGATTTTCGAAGCAGACTATTATCAGAAAAAGGCAGAAGATTTACATGAAAGAGAACGGGAGATAAAAGCAGCACGAGGTGAGATCATAGACAAAAATGGAGTCGTTCTTGCGACTAACAAATCAGTCTGTACCATCTCTGTCATACATAGTCAGATAAAAGAAGCGGAAAAAGTTATCCGCGTGTTGAGTCAAGAACTTGAAATGGATGAGACGAGTATTCGAGCGAAGGTGGAAAAAGTTTCATCAAGAGAAAAAATAAAAAGTAATGTGGACATAGAAGTGGGCGACCGCATCCGAAATTATCAGTTAGCGGGGGTTAAAGTGGATGAAGATTACAAAAGGTATTACCCTTATGGCAATCTTGCTTCCAAAGTACTAGGATTTACTGGGGCAGACAATCAAGGAATCATAGGCTTGGAAGTTGTCTACGAAGAATATCTAAAAGGACAGAACGGCCTTATTCTGACGACTACAGATGCAAGAGGAATTGAGTTAGAAGGAATTGCGGAAGAAAGGGTGGAACCGATTGATGGCAATACCTTGCAGATCAGCATAGATTATAACATCCAAATGTATGCACAGCAGATGGCAGAGAAGGTGATGGAGGAAAAGCAGGCGGAAAAGGTGGGTGTCATTCTTATGAATCCGCAAAATGGGGAGATCATGGCTATGGTCAATGTGCCGGAGTTTGATCCCAATGAACCATTCTCCTTAGAAAGTATGGCATTGGAGACAGAACCTGTAAACGCGGAGGAAAAGCAGGAATTATTGAATCAGATGTGGAGGAACAGTTGTATCAATGACACTTATGAGCCAGGTTCCACTTTCAAAACATTCACCACTGCGGCATGTCTGGAGGAAGGAATTCTCAGTGTGGAGGAAGGTTTTTACTGTCCCGGATATCGAATTGTGGAAGATCGCAAGATTCGATGTCACAAGGTCATCGGACACGGGTCAGAAACGTTCAAAGAAGGGATTCAAAATTCCTGCAATCCAGTATTTATGGATATAGGACTGCGTCTTGGAGTGAGTAATTTTTATAAATACATGGACCAGTTTGGAATTTTGAAAAAAACAGGTGTGGACCTTCCAGGAGAAGCGGGAACTATCATGCATAAGCAGGAAAATGTGGGACCTGTGGAACTGGCTACTATGTCCTTTGGTCAGTCTTTCCAGATTACGCCGCTTCAACTGGCAACTATGGTCAGTTCTCTGGTAAATGGAGGGAATCGCGTCACGCCTCATTTGGGAATTCAGGTAAAAAACAAAGAAGGGGAGATTATAGAGACATTTTCTTATGAAACAGAGCAACATATCTTATCCCAGCAGACTTCAGAAAAAATGCAGATGTTGCTGGAGAGCGTAATATCCGAAGGAACAGGTTCAAATGGATATATAGAAGGCTATGAAATTGGCGGGAAAACAGCTACATCACAGACACTGCCAAGAAGTGCGAACAAGTATATTTCGTCTTTTGTAGGGTTTGCTCCGGCGGATGATCCGCAGATTCTGGGACTGGTTCTGATCTATGATCCAAAAGGCATTTACTATGGTGGGACCATAGCAGCGCCTGTGATACGCAGCATCTTTGAAAATGTCCTTCCGTATCTAGGGATTGAAAAGGCTGTGGAATAGATGTATAATATATAAGGTTAAAGAAAAATAAACAAAAGAAATCAAGAGGTGTAAATATGGATTATAGAATTTTAATTCCGGTAATTATCTCATTTGCAATCAGCGCAATTCTTGCTCCGGTAATTATTCCAATTCTTAGAAGACTTAAGATGGGACAGACAGAACGTGAAGATGGAGTAAAATCTCATTTGAAAAAAGCGGGAACACCTACAATGGGTGGTGTGATCATTCTAGCTGCAATCGCAGTTACATCCCTTTTCTATATTAAAGATTATCCAAAGATCATTCCTGTTTTGTTTGTAACACTTGGATTTGGTCTTATTGGATTTTTGGATGACTACTTGAAAGTAGTTATGAAACGTTCAGATGGGTTGTATCCAAAACAGAAATTTGGTTTACAGCTTGTTGTAACAGCAATTTTCGCATTTTATCTTGTGAAATTCACAGATGTTCCTTTGACATGGTTAATTCCATTTTCAAATGGACAATATATTGACTGGGGATTTCTTGCAATTCCACTGATGTTCATCGTTGTGATCGGTACAGTAAATGGTGTAAACTTTACGGATGGTCTTGACGGTCTTGCTTCAAGTGTAACAGTTCTTGTGGCAACATTCTTTACCGTTGTTGCAATTGGAACACACAGCGGAATCGAACCAATTACATGTGCAGTAGTGGGTGCATTGTTAGGATTCTTGTTATTCAATGTATATCCTGCAAGTGTATTTATGGGAGATACAGGTTCCCTTGCACTTGGAGGCTTCGTGGCATCTACAGCATACATGCTTCAAATGCCATTTTTCATTGTGATCGTTGGATTGATCTACCTTGTGGAAGTATTATCCGTAATGATCCAGGTAACATATTTTAAGAAAACTGGTGGAAAACGTATTTTCAAAATGGCTCCAATTCATCATCATTTTGAATTGTGTGGCTGGTCAGAAACGAGAGTTGTGGCAGTATTTTCGATCGTAACAGCAATCCTTTGCTTGATCGCACTTATGTCACTTTAGGAAAAAACAGGGGGATACGAGTATGAATAAAAAGAAAGTGCTTGTGTTTGGTTCAGGAATCAGTGGTATCGGAGCAACAAGACTCTTGGAGGCCGTTGGAAAAGATGTTATCTTGTACGATGGCAACACTGCCCTTGATCCTGAAAAGATGAAGGCACAAATTGGAGAAGGAACAAAGGCGGAAATCTTACTTGGAGAACTTCCAGAAGAAGTGATGCAGTCATTAGAACTTGTAGTCATGAGTCCAGGCGTTCCTACAGATCTTCCAGTTGTGAATAAGATGAGAGAGATGGGACTTCCAATTTGGGGCGAAATCGAACTTGCATATACATACGGAAAAGGGGATGTACTTGCGATCACAGGTACAAACGGAAAGACAACTACGACAGCTCTTCTCGGTGAGATCATGGCGAACCATCAGGAAAGCGTATTTGTAGTGGGGAATATTGGTAACCCATATACTACAGAAGCGCTTAACATGAAAGAAGAGACTGTGACAGTAGCAGAAGTGAGCAGTTTCCAATTAGAAACGATCCATGCGTTCAGACCACGTGTCAGTGCGATTTTAAACATCACACCAGACCATCTGAACCGTCATCATACAATGGAAGCTTATATTGCAGCAAAAGAAGATATCACAAGAAATCAGACAGAAGAAGATACTTGTGTACTGAACTATGAAGATGAAGTGACACGTAAGTTTGGTGAAACTTTAAAAACAAAGGTATTATACTTCAGCAGTCAACGTAAATTAGAAAAAGGCATTTATCTGGATGAAGGAAATATCGTTTACAAAGACGGGGAAGAGACTGTTCTTTGTCATGTAAATGAGTTGAAACTTCTCGGTATTCATAACTATGAAAATGTGATGGCAGCATCGGCTATGGCAGCAGCATATGGGGTTTCTATGGATACGATCCGTGAAACCATCAAAGCTTTTGGCGGAGTAGCACATCGTATTGAATTCGTCTGCGAAAAGAACGGAGTTGCTTACTATAACGATTCCAAGGGAACAAATCCTGACGCAGCGATCAAAGGCATTCAGGCTATGAACCGCAAGACTGTCCTGATCGGCGGCGGTTATGATAAAGACTCGGAATATGAAGAATGGATCGAAGCTTTTGATGGAAAAGTAAAAAAATTGGTATTGCTTAGCCAGACAAGAGAAAAGATTGCAGAGGCAGCAAGAAGAGTTGGTTTTGAAGATATCATTCTTGTAGATTCCTTGGAAGAAGCAGTAAAGGTATGTGCTGAGACTGCAGAACCAGGAGATGCAGTACTTC
Organism: Faecalimonas sp.; assembly: GCA_045543595.1. Lineage (GTDB taxonomy): Bacteria > Bacillota > Clostridia > Lachnospirales > Lachnospiraceae > Faecalimonas. The sequence goes on along the minus strand of JAZQMU010000170.1, from coordinate 5,037 downwards.
TTTCACCAGCATGTGCAAGCTGGGGTATGTTTAAGAATTTTGAGGAACGTGGAGATAAATTCAAAGAATTCGTAAACGCATTATAAGAGGTGAAATGAGCTTGGAAAAGCCGAAAAAGAAAAGAAACTTTGATTACGTTCTCGTAATCACGGTCCTATTACTCGTGATAATCGGATGGTATGTCCTTTACAGTACGAGTGCCTACAATGGGCAGGTGAAATTTCAAGATTCTTTTTACTATTTGAAAAAACAAGTATTTGCGACATCCCTTGGATTAGCAGGGATGTATGCAATGGCAAATATAGATTATCATATATGGCAGAGATTTGCGTTGCCAGGATATCTGTTATCCTTGGTGTTATCGCTTCTCGTGCTGTTTATCGGTGATGAATATAATGGGTCCAAAAGATGGTTGTCTTTTGGACCTTTGTCATTTCAACCCTCCGAATTTGCAAAACTGGCAGTTGTTTTGTTTTTGGCATGGTTTGTGGGAAAGCAGGGGAAGAATATCAAGCGGATGAGAAACCTTCTTCTGGTGTTGGTGGCAATTTTGCCGATTGTTGGTCTGGTGGGGGCAAGTAATCTCAGTACAGCGATCATCATTCTTGGAATCGGAGTGGTACTTGTGTTTGTGGCGAGCCCTGCCTATGCGCAGTTTATCTGGCTTGGAATATCTGCTGTGGGATTTATGTCGATCTTTCTTGCCATGGAAAGTTATCGTCTGGAACGTATTGCCATTTGGCTAAATCCTGAAGATTATGAAAAAGGATATCAGACCTTGCAAGGTCTGTATGCAATTGGTTCGGGTGGATTATTTGGCCGGGGAACAGGTGAAAGCATTCAGAAACTTGGATTCGTTCCTGAGGCACAAAATGATATGATCTTTTCTATCATTTGTGAAGAATGGGGACTTGTGGGTGCATCTTTTCTTATACTCTTGTTTCTGATACTCATATGGCGTTTTTTCGTGGTAGCAGTGAGGGCAAGTGATCTTTTTGGCAGCTTGATCGGTGCAGGTGCTATGGCGCATTTTATGATCCAGGTAATTCTAAATATTGCAGTTGTGACAAACACAATTCCCAATACAGGGATTACTTTGCCATTTGTAAGTTATGGAGGGACTTCTGTTTTATTTCTTCTTATGGAAATAGGGGTTGTACTTAATGTGTCAAATCTGATAAAATAAAAAGATAGTAAATCTTTTTGTTGGGGAGGAAAAAGATGAAAAAGAAACGTAAATTTGGATATTATCTGTATGCCATCGTTATCTTGGTTTTGACAATTGCAAACATTTCTCTTGCAGTCTTACTTCTGACTCATGTGCAGGGAATCAAGGTGAGTGGAACGAAGCTTTCCACAGAAGAAGAAATCAAAGACTGGATCACACAGGATCCGCTGACGGTAAATTCATTGTATACAGTTTTTAAATATAAATTTGGTTCTAAAGAATTGCCAGTTTACCTGGAAGATATGACAGTGTCGCTTAGTGCGCCTTGGGAGCTTCAGGTGGATGTGGATGAAAAAGATATCATAGCTTGTGTAAAATATAAAAAGAATTACATACAGTTTGATAAGGATGGCTTAGTACTGCAGATCACAGCAGAGCAACCTTCAGGTATGCCATTGATCGAGGGGATTCCGGTCCGCGGTGCAAAACAATTCGAGATTCTGAACGTAAAAGAAGAGAAAGTGTTTTCTTATGTGAATAATCTGATCTTAGAAGTGGAAAACAGTAAACTCGAACCAACCAGAATTGCCTGGAAGGATGGCAGCATTAATTTGTATTTTGACGAAGTTTGTGTGGAACTTGGAAAGTCAAATTATGGAATTAAGCTGGCAGAACTGCCGCCAATCTTGGAGAAAGTGGAAGGCAAGAAGGGGGTTATCCGTATGGAATATTTTACCCAATCGGGCGAAAAGATCAGTTTTGAAGAGGCCAAATAAAAAGAAAAAAAATAAGAAAAATTAGTATTGATTATTTAGAAAAAAGTCTTTATTATATAGGTATATATGGCATGACATCTATGGTCTAGGGACGTATAAATAAATTTAAGGAAACGAAGGAGGAGAAACTCTTGTTAGAAATTAAAACAAACGAATCAGAAGCAGCTGCAAAAATTATAGTTATTGGTATCGGTGGTGGCGGAAATAACGCTGTAAACCGTATGATCGACGAACAAATCGCAGGTGTTGAATTTATTGCTATTAACACAGATAAACAAGCATTACAATTATCAAAAGCACCAACATTAATGCAAATCGGTGACAAGATCACTAAAGGTCTTGGCGCTGGAGCTAAACCAGAAGTTGGTGAAAAAGCAGCAGAAGAAAGTGCAGAAGAAATCGCAGCAGCAATCAAAGGTGCTGACATGGTATTCGTGACATGTGGTATGGGCGGTGGAACTGGTACAGGAGCAACACCAGTTGTAGCACGTATCGCAAAAGAAATGGGAGCATTAACAGTAGGTGTTGTTACAAAACCTTTCCGTTTTGAATCAAAAACACGTATGAACAATGCTTTAGCTGGTATTGAAAAATTAAAAGAAAATGTAGATACATTGATCGTGATTCCTAATGATAAATTATTAGAAATCGTTGACAGAAGAACAACTATGCCAGAAGCTCTTAAGAAAGCTGATGCTGTATTACAACAAGGTATCCAAGGTATCACAGACTTGATCAACGTACCTTCACTTATCAACCTTGACTTTGCTGATATCCAAACAGTTATGATTGACAAAGGTATCGCTCATATCGGTATTGGTTATGGTAAAGGGGATGACAAAGCTCTTGAAGCAGTTAAACAAGCTGTTGCAAGTCCACTTCTTGAAACAACAATTTCAGGTGCGTCACACATCATCATCAACGTTTCTGGTGATATCACTCTTATGGATGCAAGCGATGCAGCAGAATACGTTCAAGATCTTGCAGGCGAAGAAGCTAATATCATCTTCGGTGCTATGTACGATGACAGCAAGGTAGACGAAGTAACGATCACAGTTATTGCTACAGGTTTACACAATGCCAGCGGTACAGCTGCAAAATTAGGCTCAAGATTAAGCGCTAATAAAGTTGCACCAATCCAAAACGTAGAAAAATACGAAGCACCAGTAGTGCCAACACCAAAGGCACCAGAATTAGATTTATCTTTAACAAACCAAGGGCTTTCAAAACCAGCAGCTCCAGTACAACCTAAAACAACTGGAACAGCTCCAAGTTTTGCAGTGCCAAGAACACCACAAAGCTCTGTAAAAGAACAATCAATCAAGATTCCATCATTCTTAAAGAAATAAGGATATGACAGAAAGAAAGTGAGCAATCACTTTCTTTTTTTGTTATCAAAATATGTCGAAAGAAACAGGGACTGAGTCCTCTGGTTTCGACAATCTTTTTCTTCACCAGGCAATACAATACAAACATGAGATATGAATTGTATGTAGATGTATTGCTTTTGGTGAATTTTTTTATGGATTACATATTGTTGCTATTTGTATGGAGAGTACTTCATTGCGAAACCAGACACAAGAATATTGTTTTGGGAGCGCTTGTGGGGGCGCTACTGTACTGCATTTTAATCATTTTGCCAATTCCAAATGCATTTCTTGAATTCATCTTATCTCATTTGGTGGTCAATACTTGCATGATCCAAGTAGGACTTAAGATCAAAAAAATATCAGTTCTATTGAAAGCATTGATTCTGCTCTACGTAGGAGCTTTTTTTATGGGTGGATTTATGGAATCTCTTTATCAATATGTCAAGGTTGGAAGTTTGTTTTTCATTCTTGCCGTAGGGGGATACTATTTGGCCATAGCCATGTGGAAATTTTTATGTAAAGTCCAAAACAGAAATATTTGCATGTGCAAAGTTCAGTTGCTATATGAAGATCAATGTCTGACAGTCACAGCTCTTGTAGATACAGGAAATGGACTTTATGATCCGCTGACGAGTCTGCCAGTTTCTGTGTTGGAGAAGGATGCAGCGAAAGAACTGTTTGGCGAAGCATTGCCGATGGTTCGTTATATTCCTTACCGATCGATAGGGAAAAGTGAAGGCGTGATACCAGTTGTACGCATCAAAGAGATGCGTTTGCTGGGGGAGGAGCCACGCTTGTTTTCGGAACCTTTGATCGGAATCAGTGAGGAATCACTGTCTGTTAGCGGAGAGTACGAACTGATCTTAAATCCGAATTTATTCTAGGAGGGGTTTAAATGATTATGAAATTATGCATGCCGCATCGAATCTTTCGGACGATTCTGTTTCCTGAAAGTCAAGAGATTCATTACATTGGAGGGGCTGAAGTTTTACCGGCACCGCTGGGTACAGAAGAGGAAAATGAGGCAATCATCATGTTGGGTACAGAGAGAGCAGAGGAAGCAAGAAAACTGTTGATCGAGCATAATCTTCGTCTTGTAGTATATATAGCAAAGAAGTTTGATAATACGGGAATCGGAGTGGAAGATCTGATTTCAATAGGAACCATAGGTCTTATAAAAGCGATTCAGACGTTTAATCCAGATAAAAATATCAAACTTGCAACCTACGCATCCCGCTGCATTGAAAATGAGATTCTTATGTATCTCAGAAGAAATAACAAAACCAGACTCGAAGTTTCTATCGATGAACCACTCAATGTAGACTGGGATGGAAATGAACTTTTGCTTTCCGATATTTTGGGGACAGACGAAGATGCTATTTACAGAGACATGGAAAATGAGGTGGAACATCGTCTTCTTATAAAAGCCATTGGGTGCCTTTCCAGCAGGGGGCAGATGATCGTGCAGATGCGATATGGCTTGTTTTCTTATGACGGAAATGAAAAGACACAGAAAGAAGTGGCAGATTTACTGGGGATTTCACAGTCGTATATTTCCAGATTAGAAAAGAAGATTATGAAAAGACTAAAACGAGAGATGGTGCGTTATGAAATATAAAATTTTCAGAAAAATTACACTTTTGATAAGAAAAAGTGTTACAATAAAATAAAAAGGGGGTTGTGTCATGAAGCTTACATTTATTGGCGCAGCACATGAGGTGAC
>JAZQMU010000169.1:0-12991 GCA_045543595.1 Faecalimonas sp. | reverse complement strand
GTATTAGCAGCAAAAGGTTTCACACCTGAAAATACAAACGGACGTATGGATGTAGCAGGTAATGCCGACTTAGTTGCAACATGGAATAATCCTGCACTTGATACAACAACTTATGCAACTAGTGATGCAGGTACAGAAATTACAAACAAATTGGATTCTTCTGACCCTAACATGAATCCGGAAGTAGGTGCAACAGTTACTTACCTTACACGTAATGACTGGGAAGGAACAATGCCAAGTCTTGAAAAGACAGTTAAAATTGCATTAAATGATTACCTTGTAAAAGGTCTTCAGGATCAGCAGTATGCAACAGATCCGAATGCAACGGCAGAAATGCCAACACTTGGTGCTGACAATGGATTAAAACTTGTTGATATGATCGGTCTTGATTACAATGATCCTAAGTGGGATGAATTATTAGACCAATTAACATATGAAGAAATGGTTAGTCTTATCGGTGATGCTTTCCACTGGCATATGCCTGTTGAATCAATTCAAGCTCCTGGTACACGTGATGAAAACGGACCACAAGGTCTTACAGTTACATTATTCGGCAGCGGACTTGGAGTAGAAACAACAGCTCTTACATCAGAAGACGTATTAGCAGCTACATTTAACAAAGACTTAGCATACGAAATCGGTAATATCGTAGGTAATGACTGTCTCGATGCAAATGTTACATTCCTCTATGGACCAGGTGCTAACATCCACAGATCTCCATACAGTGGACGTAACTTCGAATACTATTCAGAAGATTCAGTTCTTTCAGCTGAAATTGGTAGATACGAAGTAAGTGGTATCGAAAAGAATGGTGTTTACGTTGTTTACAAACACTTTGCATTGAATGACTGTGAACAAGATCGTATTGGTCTTGGTGTATGGTTAAACGAACAATCAGCTCGTGAAATCTACCTTAGAGCATTCCAAGGCGGACTTGAATCATCACAAGGTGTTGTGAAGAATGAAAATGGTGAATTTGAATACGCTGGCAAAGGCGGCAATGGTGTTATGATGGCTTACACTCGTTGGGGATGTCAATGGTCAGGTGCTAACAAGAACCTTGTTAAAGGCATCATGAACGATGAATGGCAATGTAACGGTCTCCAAATTACAGATAACGTACTTAACTCAATGGTTAACGGTATCGACGGTGTAATGGGCGGAACAACAACATTCGACTCAATGCTTGCATTCATGATCACAGGTGAAAAGGGATTAGCTGGATACAGCGAAGACCCAGTAGCTGTAGCAGCTATGCGAGAAGCTTGTCACCACAACTTATACGCAATTGCAAATTCACAAGCTATGAACGGCATGGGAGCAGATACAACAGTTAAGGTAATCGAACCTAAGATTATCTCAGCAGCTAGAATTGGCGCGATCATATTCTGCGCATTACTTGTAGTATCAGCTGTAATGTGGATTCTTAAAGTGAATAAATTTAAAAAGACAGAAGAGTATATCAGTTACAAAGAATTTAAAAAATCTTTGAAAAAATAATAGGAACTCTCTTTTAGGGGATGTGATGAAAATCACATCCTCTTTTTTATTACGGATGGTTATTTTGAAGGAAAAATAGTATAATAAAAACACAGATTTAACATAAATCTCTGTTAGGATATAAGTAAGTAATCTGAGCGAGGTGAGTTTATGGATAAAATAAAAATTCTGGTTGTTGACGATGAAAGCAGAATGCGAAAATTGATTCGTGATTTTTTGGAAAGAGAAAATTATAAAATTTTAGAAGCGGGAGATGGCATAGAGGCCATGGATCTGTTTTATGAGCATAAAGATATAGATTTGATCATTTTGGATGTCATGATGCCGCGTATGGACGGATGGCAAGTGTGCAGAGAGGTGAGAGCACATTCCAAAGTACCGATTATGATGCTCACGGCTAGAGCAGAAGAAACTAGCGAATTAAGAGGTTTTGAACTTGGTGTTGATGAATATATCTCAAAACCATTCAGCCCAAGGATTCTCGTTGCAAGGGTAGGAGCACTTCTGAAGAGAGCAAAAAATGTGTTGGAAGATAATGTTGCCAGTGCAGGTGGTATTGTTATTGATAAGTCAGCCCATATGGTGAGTGTAGACGGAGAAGTGATCGACCTGAGTGTAAAAGAATTTGAACTTCTTATGTATTTTGTAGAAAATCCTAAAATCGCATTATCCAGAGAAAAGATTTTGAATAATGTATGGAATTACGATTATTTTGGTGACGCGAGAACGATTGATACTCATGTGAAAAAACTGAGATCTAAACTTGGCGAAAAAGGTAATTATATCAAGACAATCTGGGGAATGGGATATAAATTTGAGGTGGAATAATGAAAAAATCGATTAGAAAAGAGATTGCCACAATTTTCATTGCTTTGGTAAGTTCTATTCTTTTGGTTTCTGTATTGGTAAATAGTCAGTTTTTGGAAAGTTACTATATCCGTAACAAGAAAATGACATTGATCGAAGTTTACAGTGAGATTAATAATGCGGTGCTTTCAGATAGTTTGCTTTCGGACAGGACAAGGGAAAATCTAGGTGCATTGATCGAGAGCGGTAATATTTCATTTGTTATTCTGGACCAGGCAAATGAACATACGTTGACTGCCACACCGAATGATAACAAGACAAACGAAATGATTGCTCAGCTTATGGGATATCTGTTTCACCGTAACCCGTCAAGTGATCAGATTCTGGCAATGACAGACTCTTATGAAATTCACAGCACGCAAGATAGTGTGAATGGTGGAGAATATATCGAGATGTGGGGATTTCTGGATGATGGAAAACCATTTCTTCTGCGAAGTCCACTGGAAAGTATTCGGGAGAGTGTAGAACTTGCCAATGAATTCTTGATCTATATTGTAGCTGGAATGTTGGTGATCGGCAGTATCTTTGTATGGTACTTTTCCAAACGAATCACCAATCCGATCATGGAACTGACAGACTTGTCCAAGAAGATGGCGGATTTGGATTTTGATGCAAAGTATACCAGCGGAGGCGAAAATGAGATTGGCGTTTTGGGTGATAATTTTAACCGCATGTCAGAAAAACTGGAACAGACGGTTTCAGAATTGAAGACTGCAAACTATGAACTTAGAAAAGATATTGAGCGCAAAGAAAAGATAGATACCATGCGTACTGAGTTTATAGGCAATGTCTCACACGAATTGAAAACTCCGATCGCTTTGATACAAGGTTATGCAGAAGGTTTGAGGGATGGCGTGTCGGACGATCCGGAAAGCAAAGCGTTTTACTGTGATGTTATTTTGGATGAGGCCAATAAGATGAATCAATTGGTGAAGAATCTCTTGACTTTGAACCAACTGGAAGTAGGAAATGAAGAAGTTTCTTTTGAACGATTTAACTTGATGGAATTGATTCAAGGTGTGCTGATGAGTTCGGAAATTCTGATTCAACAGAAAAATGCGGAAATACGAGTGCAAGACTCAGAACCGATTTATGTATGGGCTGATGAGTGGAAAGTGGAACAGGTTTTCCGAAACTATCTGAGTAATGCTTTGAATCATTTGAGCGGAGAAAACGTGATAGATATCCGTGTGATAAAGAAAGAGCAGACAGTGCGTGTGTCTGTATTTAATACAGGAAAACCAATTCCAAAAGAAGATATTGACCAAATCTGGAATAAGTTTTATAAAGTAGATAAGGCTCATACACGAGCATATGGCGGCCATGGGATTGGACTTTCCATCGTGAAAGCAATCATGGAATCATTCCAAAAGGAATATGGCGTAGATAACTATGATAATGGAGTTGCCTTTTGGTTTGAATTAGACTTAAAATAGGAGGCTTAATGTAAATGATAGCAATCATTGATTATGATGCAGGAAATATAAAGAGCGTGGAAAAAGCATTGCAGAAGTTGGGCGCAGATGTAGTGATCACAAAGGATGCAAATAAGATCCTTGCCGCAGATAAAGTGATTTTGCCGGGCGTAGGTGCTTTTGGTGATGCCATGAACAATCTGAAAAAATTTGGATTAGATGAAGTGATCTGGAAAGTGGTGGAAAAAGGGACACCATTTTTAGGGATTTGTCTGGGACTTCAATTGTTGTTTGAACGCAGTGATGAGACGCCAGGTGTTGAAGGTCTTGGGATTTTAAAAGGAGAAGTGCTTCGCATTCCTGATTGTGGGGAACTAAAGATTCCGCATATGGGTTGGAATTCGTTGCATCTACAAAACGGCGGTCGATTATTCCGAGGTCTTTCGGAGGAGTCTTATGTGTATTTTGTACATTCGTATTATCTGAAAGCTGAGGAAGAAGATATTGTGAAAGCAACAGCAGAATATGGAGTGACGATTCATGCTTCGGTGGAAAAGAATAATGTATTTGCATGTCAGTTCCATCCGGAAAAAAGCAGCGATGTAGGTCTTCAGATTCTGAAAAACTTTATGGAACTTAACTAGGAGGCACAAGATGTTTACAAAAAGAATCATTCCTTGTCTGGATGTGCATGGTGGACGTGTAGTAAAAGGCGTCAATTTTGTGGATCTGGTGGATGCAGGAGATCCAGTTGCGATTGCAAAAGCTTACGACGAGGCAGGAGCAGATGAGATTATATTTTTAGATATTACAGCCTCTTCTGATGCGAGAGAAACCGTGGTGGACATGGTGCGTCAGGTGGCGGCAAATGTATTTATTCCATTTACGGTAGGCGGAGGAATCCGTACAGTAGATGATTTTAAAGCGCTCTTAAGAGAAGGTGCAGATAAGATTTCCATCAATTCATCGGCAATCAACCGTCCGGAACTTATCCGTGAGGCGGCTGAGAAATTTGGCAGTCAATGTGTAGTTGTGGCAATTGACGCTAAGCGAAGAGAAGATGGCACAGGCTGGAACATTTATAAAAATGGAGGCCGAATCGACGTTGGGATCGATGCAGTTGAATGGGCAAAGAAAGTGGAAGCACTTGGAGCGGGTGAGATTCTGCTCACCAGCATGGATGGGGATGGAACGAAAGCTGGATATGACTTGGAACTTACAAGAGCCATTTCTGAAAGTGTATCCATACCAGTAATTGCTTCCGGTGGTGCAGGGACTTTAGAACATTTTTATGAAGCGTTAACAGAGGGGAAAGCAGATGCTGCACTTGCGGCAAGTTTATTCCATTTTAAAGAATTAGAGATAAAAGAAGTGAAACAATATCTGAGAGATAAAGGAGTCTCTGTCAGATTGTAGGAGGAACGTATGCCGGCTATCAGTGGAGAATGGCTTGATGCTTTAAAAGGTGAATTTGGTAAAGAATATTATAGAAAACTATTTCAGAAGGTGAATGAGGAATATCGTACATATCAGATATTTCCACCGGCAGATGACGTGTTCAATGCATTTCATTTGACGCCTCTTAACCAGGTGAAAGTTGTAATTTTCGGACAAGTTATATATAGTTAATTAGTAGTATGTACTTTATGTATTAATATGCATGTTATGAAGAAGTAGAGGTAGTCAGACTCGACGAATTCAGTAACTAATAAAAAATGCATAAAACCAATAAAAAATGTATAATTATAAAAACCTCATTTTGCTTCATTTAAAATTCAAAATAATAAAGGACACCAGGTTGATTGGTGTCCTTTTGTTATTTGACATTATACTATTTGGATATTCTAGTTCTATAAGCCTGACATCTATTCGATAATCTTATTAAATGATTTAAATATTCATTAACATCCATTACTTTGCAATCCAGCGATATATCAGACTTCGGTTTTTTAATCTTAGTAGTAAGTATATCTTCAATAGTTACAGATGACTCTTTGTACGTAACGCGACGTTCATATTCACGTTTAATAATAGGTTGCTTTGTTGCTAAGTTGTTTTTTACGATTACTTGATAATTCATAGCATCATCCTTTCTTAAAAGCGATGGTTTTTGAGTTTCGATTTACTATAGTTAAAAAATGAGAAAATGGTATGGTAAAAACAAAAATATTTTAAAAAGTTTGATAACAGGGGGATGGAAGAACCATCTCCCTGTATCTTTTAGCGATTTATTCAAAAAGCAAATCACATTCTTCTTTTGTAAGCATTGGATTGGTTGGATGGAATACATATGGTAAGTATTCGTCAATCCATTCGTATTTCATTGTAATATCTTCAAGTGTTATTGAAGTCTCATGCTCCATAAAAGCTCGCAAATCTTCTTTTAAGCACGTCGACATTGTATTAGCACTCATTTGACTGTGGATTCCCATTAAAATATGTTCGCAGCATAATGCATACATAAAATCTAAATGAGCTCTGTTTATATAGCGCTTATCTCCGCAGAATAAATAAGGTTCATCTTCTGAAATTTCATAGCAACGTCTTTCAAGATTCCAATATTCTTCAAATAAATCCATTTCAGCTTCTGATAAACGAATAATAGTTTTCTTATTCCAATCTCTTTGAAGAACAATTGAGCAATTCAATAAATCTAGATTTTCTAATTTGAGATTTGTGATTTCTGAAAAACGAACACCTCGTAAAATCAAACAAAACATTGTCTTATGTTTGATTTCCAATAAGTGCTTAAAAATAATAAGTTTCTGTTGTTTTGTGTACCATACTGTTTCTACCATTTTTTCTCCTTTGTACGTATAAATTTATAGATTGACAAGTTACACCAATACTATAGTCAAACCAAATTGTATAAAGGTGGGTAGAAAATATGAAATTTATAAAAGATGTTTTTAGACGTCTATATTAACAACACAAACAAAGTGTCCCAGCGTGGACTTAAATAAATGAGGTGACCATCATGTTTAAGAGAGACAAGATGCCCTCCGCCCGCGGACAGGAGTGTAAAAAAGTCCACGGGGGGGGCACGTTTTATAAAAAAAGCCATATAAATAAAGGCTTTTCATTAGTTGAACTTATTGTAGTTATAGCAATCTTAGTGGTATTCGCGGCTATATTGATACCAAGTTTACTGCAGTATACGGAGAACTCACGTGCTCAAAAAGACGTATCTGCCATGGACGAAGTCGTCAATGCAATGCAGCTTGCTCTGGCTGATGAAAAATGCTTCGATGAAGTATTAAAGTATAGCTGCACAAATAACTATATCACATACTCAGACTCGTCTGGTAATTACGGCCAGCAAATCAAAGATGGTGAGTTCTGGGCCCCAGATGGCTCTGGCAGAGCTGTTACCATTACGTTTAATCCTGAGTATGGTAGCAATAATGAAATTGCATATAACCTCAGTAAAGGTATTGTTAATGATATGACTTACGGCAATGGAAGTGTTGCTGAAAATCGCGTTATGGAAGGTGCCCCAATTGTTGAGAACCAATGTTATTTTGTCGACCTGACAGAGACTTATAATATGGTTCGCCAAACAGTTGGCAACGATGTTATCACAACGTCGCAAACATATAGAAACAGTAGTTATACTATTTTTATTAAATTCAGCCAAAAAGATAGCACCACAGTCGCAGATGTCGATGGTTCATTTAACGGAACCAACTTATATGAGGGAGCAAATGCCTCATTGGGTTCTGGCACAAGTGAATATGATAGCAACGGGGACGCCATAACAACTGTAACAAGACCAGGCACAACAACTTCACAATATACCAACTCTGATTTACAAGGTGGTGGAACGGCCAGCTATAAAGATAAATTGCCATGTGGCCACTCAAAAGAATCTACTGGGAATCATGACCGCAAACCTTGCGGCCATTACGAATGCGCTGAGACACAATGTTCTTGCCAGCCAGCAACATGTGGAATTGAAGGACACTGGGATGGTGATGGTAAAGACCATACAAAAATTAAGAATCACCAATCAGAATATTTAGTATCGCACCACTACGCATGCGAGTGTGAAGATTTCTTAGTGCCAGAAGGTTGTTATTATGTAAGAAACAACATAACATATAATGCTGGTGAAATTGTACCGTGTTCCGCTGGTATAGGAGCAACAACTGGTATTTCTGATATATTTTACACGCAAGATTATATTTATACGTTCAACAATGGAGGTTCCGCATCAAAACCTGGTGGTGGTTGGTATGTAAATGTAGCAGATAAAACAAAAACAGAGTATGAACCATTATATGCATACATACGCTCACGCCCAGTACTTTGCCTAAATCACACGTTCACAGATTGCACTAATTTAATAACGGCTCCAGAAATACCAAATACAGTCGTTACAATGTACGGGGCATTCTCAGGTTGTTCATCTTTAATTAATGCACCTAAAATTCCAAGCAGCGTGTCGCTGGCTTCGGGCCTCTTAGAAACATTCATGAATTGCACATCATTAGTAACTCCCCCAGATTTAAGTGAGGCTACAAATGTAAAAAGTATGGAATATACATTCAAAGGATGTACATCTCTCACATCATTACCTGTTATCCCAGATAGTGTAACTTCGGTCAATGGTACGTTCTATGGATGTTCCTCTCTTGTTGATGCTAGTGGATTCACAACGCCTGCTCAAATTACATCATGGCCATCAACATTCTATAACTGCTATGCCTTAAAAGTCGCACCAAAAATACCAGAAACGGTTACTAGTTTGGATAGAACTTTTTATTGGTGTAAAAACCTGGTAACTTTTGAAGGGAATACGAGAGGAGATGGCGATTTTACAGATTTCTTCCATGATGGCATTGTGTATACATACTCAACTTTCTACAGTAATCAAAGCATGGTTACCGCCCCAAAGATTCCAGACAATATCAGTACAATGTCATACACATTCAACATGTGTTCGAAAATGAAAGGAGAAATCCGTTTACCATGCACTGTAAAACATACAGATTCACCTCCTGGCACAGCCAAGTTTGTATATTACCATACTGATAAGTGTTCACCTGAAACATGCTTGTTGCACACATCGGTAACAGCTGCAACATGTGGTCAAGCTCAACACTGCGATTCCTGTGGTTTAAAATTTGGAACAAAACCTAGTCACAGCGTTACAAACGGAGTATGTACCAAGTGTAACCAAGAAGTCCTTGTTATTGAGACAACACACAAGCCACACCAGACGAATGTCAAAGACCTAGTTCTTGGTACATGGGATTTCCCAGGAGCAACATCCGTGGATATACACATTACATATCGCACACAAGGAACAAGTGTTTCTTGGGCTATTTTACAAACTGGTAATAAACGCATCAGTGACAAGGGCGAATTGGTTACTGGAACGTATTTATGGGGTGGCAGAGCACAAAACCTCAATAATACAAGCAATTTGACAGCAACCTTATTAAATGTCGACGCGACATCTGGTAGTGTTATATTTACAAGTAAAGCAACAACAGCAAAAGATTACTATGGAATAATGGTGCAAATCACACCAAACTATGATTAAGATATAGTAAAACCCCGCCTAATTAAGGCGGGGTTATTTATATACATTTACTTGTGAATATCATTTAGATATGGTTTCATAATATCATCCCAAGTTTTATCTGTAATCACTTCTCGTTTTGGTTCTTGTGAATCATGTAGCTCATATTTGATAATGTTGAACCCTTCACTTACAAAGATTGTGGTCTTATCATGGTTGTTAAGCAAGCCAATAATATCAATACAATTGCCCCAAACTTTTTGCGTTTTACCGTTAACGGTAATTTCTTGTGTTTTGCGCTTATCAAGATTTTCGAACTTAATATCTTGCTTTTGAGTCTTGCGATAATCAAAGATAATAATATTTCTTGCGTTGTTGTAGATAATGGTAACACCACTTGAATTAATCTTGTTTAAGGTTGTCATTTCTTTCTCATTCAATCTAATAGTACACAATATATTCGTAACAATGCATTTTCTGATTGTATAAATTTAAAAAACATAACTATTGGTAAATCTGTAACAAGTATACGCCAATATGCATTTTATAACTGCCCATTAGAGGAAGTCGTTTTTGAGGACTCAACAAATTGGACTATTGTGGATTTCGAAGGAAATTTATTAGAAACTTTGACAGAGAATGATGTTTCTAACCCTTCAACAGCAGCGGCATACATAAATACATATCGGCAAAAATATTGGTTAAAACAAAATAACCAAAACTCATAACAGACTCTGGCTTACTTGTTTTCACGATTCAATTCCGCATCCCTTCAAAATTTTTGTTACATTGTGCTCAAACAACTCAGGAAATTCATTTATCATACGAAAAAGAACTTTGTCTGCACCTTTACCTAGTTGAAAGCAACGGTCTATTATAGAATCATATATTTCTTGAGTCATTTCTGTTTGATAATACATAGCTGCAGATTGTTCATCAGTAAAACCGAACACTTCTGTTAAAAAATATGTTGTAGCATCTTCAGATATATGTTTTTGTTGTTCCATAATGCGTCCTCCTTTGTATGTACGATTATAGTTAAATTATACTTACAAATTTCAGTATATTCAATCATAACCTTTCAAAAGATAATAAATGTATCTAGATGAAAGGAAGTGATTGAATTGATTAGTTATAAGCCATTATGGGAAACAATGAAAATCAAAGATGTAACTACATACACATTAATCAGTAAGTACGGTATCAATTCAAGAACTATCTATAATCTGAAGCACGACAAAGGTATCACAGTTTATACATTAGAAAGACTTTGTGAAATTCTAGAATGTACGCCTAATGATGTGATAGAATTTGTAAAAGAGAAATAAAAGCTATAAATTCATTAGTCCTATATATATTAGACACATATCAACAGAAAATCTTGCAGCTAAATTTGTATATAATAAAAACAATACCTCGTAAGCAACTAGCGCTTACGAGGTGTTTTTTTGTATTTATAAAAATATAAAAAAGTTTCAAAATTACCCCTCTTTTCCATATTTTTCCAACTATAACATATATAAAAGTTAGTATTTAAGGAGAAATAGGAAAATGAAAGTACAAGAAATACAAACAGAAAAGGGACCAAGATATATTTTACTAAATGATAACTATCGTGTTGTTGAAGAAGTAAATATGTATTTACGTTACCTAGATGCAAAAGGGTCATCACCAAATACTATTAAAAATTATGCGCATCATATCAAGCAATTTTATGAGTATATGAATGCGTATGATTTGGATGTACTATCTGTGGGATGCAAAATAAATATGAACCCAGTGAAGATTTTTACTGGGTTTTTAGAATATCTAAATGGTAAGCCATTACCTAATCGACAAAAGCAATGCCGAAGTAAGCAAAGAAGCAGCGTAACAATTAATACAATTATGGATACAGTATTGCAGTTTTATGATTTTTTAGCAAGGGCAGAAATGATAAAAGAGTTAGATATATACAAAGCTAGTAGAACAAATCCAAAATTCAAATCTTTTTTATCCGAAATGAGACATTCTAATTTGATTATTAAAAAGTCAATGTTTCATAAAAGAGAAACTGTAAAGCCATTAGAGTATATATCTAGAAAACAATTTGAGGAATTATATGCAGCTTGTGATAAAAGACGAGATAAGCTGCTATTAGCATTAATCTTTGAAACTGGAATGAGAGTAAGTGAAGCGCTTGGTCTTCATTTGGAAGACATAGAAATTGAAGATGGAATTATTCATATTGTAGCCAGAGATAATAATGAGAATAAAGCAAGAGTAAAGAATTATTCAGAGGGAATAGTAGTTGTTCCTGACTATGTGATTGACTTGCTTTTAGAATATATAACAATCGATTTGCTTGAATATGAATCTGATTTCTTATTCATTAATTTATATGGTCGCGGGAAAGGCTCCCCGCTCAAAGTAATCACTGTAGAAAAGTTATTTGAGAGACTTTCTAAATCTGTGGGATATCATGTACATCCACATATGCTTAGACACGGGTTTGCAACGGAAAAGAAGCAATTTGGTTGGGATATTCACGATATAGCAAAATATCTACGTCATAGAAATGTTCAGTCTGCAGGAGTTTATATAACAATTACAGATGATATGAAAAAAGAGAAAATTAGAGAATTCTTAGAAGCGAAAAGAGAAGAATTCGAGGAGGTGCACCTTGACTAACGTACATTATTTTATTGTTAACAAAATACTTAAAGAAAAGAAAATTCATTGCCTGGAATTCGCTATAAATCAAGATATAAAATCATTTATTGAACAAAGAATTCCTTGTAAACAAAACAATAAATTGATTTTAGATTTTTCATGGATTTCAGATGATAAATTATTAAAACAATTAGTTTTATTTTTGATATCAATAATGAATGAAACATCTATTCAAACAAAACAAAAATATCAAGGCTATTTGATGGCTATCAATAGAATGAAAATTATGAATGCTCCCAGGCACATATAAAGAATTTATTTTATTTTGTAAATCAATTAATTCAAATAGTAATAAAGCTTTTTGCAATGCATTCGTAGATTATGCAGACCAACAAAAACCATTAATGGAAAGAAATAAATGGTATATCGATGATTTTCAACTTTCACAAGATAGATTATCTCCATCTATACATAGAAAGGTGATTGTTTTTAATAATTTGCATAATAAGGAAACAGAACAATTAATCAAATTATACATTAAATACTTGTTAGAAAATACAGGATTAGCTTTTACAACCATAGAGTCTCATAAAGCTGCTTGTACATCATTTTTTATCTCATTTAACATATCTCCAATAAAATTAACTAGAAAAGATATAGAAAAAAGAAAAGTTGAATGGATGCAAGGATTAGATGCGCGCCGCTATAACGATTATATAAATATAATTAGACACTTTTATGATTTTTTAATTGCCCATGATATGTGTGAAAACCAGATAGTGTTTTTAGAAGATACTATTAAAGGAGTAAAAAAGAAATATATAAGAAATTCTGTTGATGATTATGTAATTAACCAATTGTTTAGTCATTTAAACAAGTTCCCAGATGATTTAGCATTAATGATAATTATTTTATATTGTACTGGCATGAGAGTGTCAGAACTTTGTTCTTTAAAAAGAAATTGTTTGGAGAATACACAAAATGGATTTTTTATTAAATTCTATTCTCAAAAAATGAAAAAAGAAGTTTT
>JAZQMU010000168.1:0-3568 GCA_045543595.1 Faecalimonas sp. | reverse complement strand
AGTACCATGTCTGCATCAGACACTTGTTCTGGAACTACCATGATACGAATCTCTCTACCTGCTTGAATAGCAAAAGACTTATCGACACCTTTGTATTGGTTAGCGATTTCTTCTAATTGTTTTAATCTGTTTGTATATGTTTCTAATGTTTCTCTTCTTGCACCTGGTCTAGCTGCAGAAATTGTATCTGCCGCTTGTACAATGCATGCGATCAATGACTCTGGCTCTACATCGCCGTGATGAGATTCAACGGCATTGATAACTGTAGCTGATTCTTTGTATTTTCTACAAAGATCAACTCCGATTTGGATATGTGAACCTTCTACGTCATGGTCAATTGATTTACCAATATCATGTAAAAGACCTGCTCTCTTAGCCACTCTTACATCAAGACCAATCTCGCTAGCTAATAAACCAGCTAATTGAGCTACTTCAACAGAGTGTTTTAAAGCATTTTGTCCATAGCTTGTTCTGAACTTCATTCTACCCAACAAACGAATAAGTTCTGGATGAATGCCATGAACACCAACTTCTAATGCTGCTGCCTCTCCCTCTTCCCTAATCATTGTTTCAACATCTCGTTGTGCTTTTTCAACCATCTCTTCGATTCTCGCTGGATGGATTCTTCCATCAACGATCAATCTTTCAAGAGCGATTCTTGCAACTTCTCTTCTGATAGGATCGAAACCAGATAAAACAACTGCTTCTGGAGTATCATCAATAATTAATTCTACACCAGTCATAGTTTCAAGAGTACGGATATTACGTCCTTCTCTACCGATAATTCTACCTTTCATTTCGTCGCTTGGAAGTTGTACAACTGAGATTGTAGTTTCTGCAACGTGGTCTGCCGCACATTTTTGAATTGCTGTAACGACATACTCTTTTGCCTTTTTATGGGCTTCTTCTTTTGCCTGCGTTTCTAATTCTTTAATTAACTTCGCAGTGTCATGTTTCACATCTTCTTCAACAGTTTTTAACAAATAATCCTTTGCTTGTTCGGAGGTTAATCCTGAGATTCTTTCAAGTTCCTGTACTCTTTGTTGACCTAATGATTCAACTTCTGCTTCGCGCTGCTTAATTTGCTCTTCTCTGACTGCATGTTTTGCTTCTCGTTGTTCAATAGCATCTGTTCTTTTATCTAAAGCTTCTTCCTTGGATAAGACTCTTTTTTCGTAACGTTGTAACTCTGCTCTTCTTTCTTTAGTTTCCTTTTCGAGCTCGTTCTTTGTCTTAATAGACTCTTCTTTAATCTCCAAGAGCGCTTCTTTCTTTGTTGTCTCAGCTGCTTTGAGGGCGTCATCAATAATCTCTCTTGCTCTAGACTCAGCACTACCAATCTTAGAGTCCGCATCTTTTGTGAGTTTAGATACTGTCACAAAATGAGAAATCACGATTCCTACAACAAGTGCAACAACTGCAATGATAATTGCGATAACTGGTTGCACAGGAGCACCTCCCTATTTAATTTTCATTGTACGAATACAACATATAAATTTTATATCATTTCAACAATAATGTCAAGTATTCCAACAAGAAACTTGTATCACTTGACTAACATCGTCATAATGGAATCCTTTTCTCAGCAAATAATCATACATTTTCTTTATATCAGCATCCGTACTATCTTCTACTGAAAACCGCTTTTTTTCAAGAATCCTGCGTATTGCAGCCTGTTCATCCTGTTCCTCGTAACAGTGTTCCATAGCTGTTTCGATATCTTCTCGAGAGATACCTTTTTGACATAAAGATGCATATAATTCCTTTTTACTCTTTGTATGTTGACGGTTTCGGATAAAACGTTCTGCATATCCTTTGTCTTCCACATATCCAAAAGACTTCACGTATCTAAGTGCTTCGTCGATTATATCATCTGTATAGAGCCCTTGCTTTAGTTTCAATCGCAATTGTTCTTCTGTTCGTTCCATCGCATTGAGCAAGTACATCGCTCTTAATTTTGCTCGTTTCAAGACAACTTCTGTCTTGATCTTTTGGAATAATTCTTGTGACAAATCTTTTCCTTCTTCTATGTGATAACGAGACAATTCGCCTTTGTATAACACAAAGGCGAACTGTTCATCTAGGTACACTTTGAATTTTGTCTTTGTCACACCCTGAATCCGAGTGACTATCATTCTATTCTTCTCCTTCTGGAGTTCCATCTAAATTAAAATGTGCTCTCACTTTGGCTTCGATTTCATCCATCACTTCTGGATGCTGACTGAGATATGTCTTCGCATTTTCACGTCCTTGACCAATCTTATCGCCATTATACGCATACCAAGCACCGCTCTTATTAACAACATCGATAGAAGCTGCAAGATCAAGTATATCTCCTTCTTTAGAAATACCTTTACCAAACATGATATCGAATTCCGCTTCTTTGAATGGTGGCGCAATCTTGTTCTTCACAATCTTAACACGTGTACGGTTACCTACCATCTCTCCGTTTTGCTTTAATGTTTCTACTCTTCTTACATCCATACGAACAGAGGCATAGAACTTAAGAGCTCGTCCACCAGTTGTAGTCTCCGGATTACCAAACATAACACCAACTTTTTCACGTAACTGGTTGATAAAAATAACTACACAATTTGACTTGCTGATAACTGGAGTTAATTTACGGAGTGCTTGTGACATAAGTCTCGCTTGAAGGCCCACATGAGAATCACCCATATCTCCTTCAATCTCCTGCTTAGGAACAAGTGCCGCAACAGAGTCAATTACGATAATGTCCATAGCACCCGAACGAACCATAGTTTCCGCAATTTCTAACGCCTGATCACCACTGTCTGGTTGTGAAATATAGAGTTCATCAATGTCAACACCTATACTCTTTGCGTATACTGGATCAAGTGCATGTTCTGCATCAATGAAACCTGCGATACCACCTCTTTTTTGTACTTCTGCAATCATATGGAGTGTCAAAGTTGTCTTACCACTTGATTCTGGTCCATAAACTTCCACAACTCTTCCCTTTGGAATCCCGCCAAGTCCTAATGCAATATCAAGGCTTAATGAACCTGTTGGCACCGTCTCTACTTGTACTTGTGCACCCGCATCCCCAAGCTTCATCACAGTTCCTTTCCCAAAGTCTTTCTCTAATTTTGAAATCGCTGCATCCAGCGCTCTTTTTTTATCCGCATTTACCATATTATGATATTCTCCTTTTAAACACGAACGAATGTTCGCTTTTCTATTTATTATACTATTATACTTGTTTTAAAATGTCAACTACTTTTTACAACATAAAACACCTTCTTTTTTTGATAATTGTATTATGGAATTTAGTGACAGAAGTGTCACACAGGAATAGATTTAGAATCGCAAAAATAGGATATCATACTTTTTTTAATATGTAAATTGGAGTTTATCGCGCTGATTGCTGGTTTGCAGTTAGGCGTAGTGGAACCTATTCTCACAACATTGCCTAAAAATAGAGGAAGATTAGGCATTTACACGTTTTTAGAATACATTTTGCCCAGTGGTAGTTTTATTAGGTTTTTAATCATCATATTCTATCTTTGATGCCTAATCTTCAAAATCATTTGGACATTACAGGCATTTT
>JAZQMU010000167.1:0-3462 GCA_045543595.1 Faecalimonas sp. | reverse complement strand
CCTATGCGTATTAATACCAAAAGGCGTGCATGTAACAAGTGATATCAAATCTTTTCCTTCTTCTGCTTCGACAACTGAAGCATCTTCTGGTTGAACAACCAAAACACGCACCACTTCATATCCTAAAATCTTTCCGCACACACGCACAAAAAAATAATCACCTTCTTTTAATTCATCCAATCGAGTAAATAATTCTGCATTTGGAAGTCCACAGTGCCCTGTGAGCACTGCATGACATTCTTTACCACCTACAGGAAGACTTGTTTCTTTCATATGCCCAATTCCATTTGCCAAAACATCATCACTGGTTCCATGATAAATCGGAAGATTCAAATCAATTTTAGGAATCTCAATATTTCCCATCATTCCTGTTCCAGCCAAATCTAGTTGTTCATCATAATCACTCCCTTGCATCTGATTGTAAACAACAGCTTTTTCATAGCATTTCTCCTGTTCTTCCACTCCACATTCTTCAATGGTTTTCTCATAAGTTGCTATGACATTTTCCTGCTCCTGTTCCTCATAGATCTGTGCAAAAACAGGAAAAAGAAAACATAACATTCCGATTATGAAATACACTCTACTCATATTTTGCTTTTCTTGTTTTTAATGCCATGCAGAAAGACAGTATACCTGCTGCAAATAGTATCGGCATCATGTAAGAACCAGTCATAGGAAGTTTCGCTCCGATTTGATTTACAATTGAAATTGCGAGAGACCCTGTATCTGCGTTTGTAGTGAGATTTGATTCACTGACTTTTGTATCACCATCTACAAATGTTGTAATCTTTCCTTTTGCGTTCAACACAAGCACATCCGACGTTGCTCCTGTTCCTTTTACATATCCGTTTCGATCAGACTTAATATCAGGTTTTACATCAATCTTGATCGGATCTAAGATCGGTCTGTATCCAGCGGGTGCTTCTATTTCTTTCAAATAATAGGTTCCTCCGTCCAAACCAAATACAACAAATTCTCCTTTCGCATCAGAACTGATAACCGCTCTCTCGGAGCTTGTTACAAGTGACGCAGAATCTTCATGAACAATCATGTAGCCTCCATCTGCAGCCTTCACAAAAACTTCTTTTTTGCAATTTTCATCATAATAAAGTTTGAACTTCGCATTTGCCAACGCTTTACCCTTATTATTCACTTTCATACCATCCACACGATATGTAAAACAAACAACGGTATCCCATGGTGTAAAACCAGTTTTTCCTGTTCCAGTCAGCGTCGGATCATTGGAAAATTCTAAACGTACATCGTTTTCAAAACCTGGGCGTCCTGTGTTTTTTATTGCTTTTTCATTTAATACCGCCTGATAGGTTACAGTAACTTTCTGCCCATATATATTTTCAGACAATGCATTTTTTTGTGGAAATTCGCGGTCAACGATTTTTTTGATATCTTCGATTTGAATTTGAAATGTGTCACTTCCGCCTGTGACCAATGAGAACTCATGAGCACTTAGCTCATATTCTTTTGAAGTGCCATTTAATGTGCCAGCAATCTTAATTTCAATTGAATTATCCTGAAGTGTCAGTGCTTCATCCATAACATCATGCCATGCATAATAATATTTATCATATCCATTCATATTAGGAAGTGTAGATTCATACTTATATGGGATTAATTGTCCTATTTCAAAGTCTCCAATGTCGTTCCAACCAACACCATTATTATCTTCAAAAATTTTCTTAACTACTGTCGGATAATCGGATTTAATATTAACTGACGCGTTTGGATTCGCTGTTGTAACAATACTAAGAGAAACTGCTGTATGCTGTCCCTGTGCATTTGTCACATCTTCAATCAAATAGTAACCATATGTAAGCCCTTTTAAAACAATACTGTTATTCGAAGTTGTATCTAAAGTCTTTACTTGTTCACCATTCACACCATCTTCTTTCAATTGTTTGCACAAAGCCTCCACAAAGTATCGGTAATCACTATAGGTTCCTTCCACCTGCTGTGGTTCTTTTGCACCTTCTACCAAATGATTGTTTAGACTTTGCATATAATCGAGAACTTCGTATTCTGTCACCTCATCCGCTTTTTTACTCACAGCCAGATTTGGTGCAACCACCTTCTGCAAACTGGATTTGTACGCAGGATTAAATGTGTACTGAATGGATTCTTGTCCCACTGCATTTTCTGCATCAAACAGACGATGTACCTTCCATGTCTTTCCTGCTAAACTTTGTCCAGCATTTCCTTGAATCGTAATACTTGCTTCTCCACTCCCCAGAGTCGCAACACCAGCGGATGTATCTGCCGCAAATACCATCGTCATCTGACTCATCACCATGACGCCAATCATAAATAGTGCTATACTAAATCTTTTCATTCGAAATTTCATGTTTATCTCCTTTTCTTTAAACTTAATAATATAAACTCAAACCCGACAATTTCCAGAAACAACAATGCTCCGGAACCCGTTTCCGGAAGTACAAAAGTCTCTTGAACCTTGGGCAAATCTTCTACGGTTATAGTAACCGTTCTTTCCACCAAAACTTTCACCTCGTGACAAGTTTCATCTAATTGATAACCCGGTGGCGCTGTAATCTCTTTCACATAATAGGTACCTTCTTCCAACAAAACAGAGGTGCTTTCTCCATTTGCGTCAGTGATTATCTCGCCAACTTTATGATCACATTCTTTGTCCGAATAGATACCGTACACAGCACCTGCCAAGGAATACTCCGGATTGCCATTTGTTATTGTTTCATCTGCTGATATCTTCTTTAATGAGATATAGCCCTTTGATTCCGTTGTATAAACAACTAGATCCTGTCTAAGTCCGTTTCTGGTTTCCATTTTCCATATGCGAAAGCCGGTCGGCGGACTTTCTAATTTCACAATTTCTGCCAGTATACGCACACCCAAATCATAATCATTATCACCATTTGCCTCCTGGGCTGCACAACTAGTCTGCACAAAAGAATACCCCTGATCTTTTGGCCCACCATAACCATAATAAATGACTTTTCGAAGATTCTCGTTGTGCACCTCTGTCCATTCACTCGTCACATCTCCTTTTACAGGAGCAATCTCTGTCCCTTCGATACATATAGCCAACTTGCCATCTACAATAAATTTTCTGGCAAAGATATACTCATTTGTAACCTTATCTTTTTCATTAAAATCTTCTGTAGATGCAATCTCTGCATGTACTGGTTTCATATCAAATGCGAGAATAAACAACAGCAAAAACACTGGCAAAATTCTCCATTTCAGTTTCAAATTTTCCCTCCTTTTCATATTAAATTTTAAAAATTGGATTCTTGGGATGAACTTCCCTTTTGAAAAAAGAATTGCTCTTTAAGAAGAGTAAACTAATCATAAATTAAACCAAACTATTTGTCAACAAAAAAGAGAAAGCTTCCGCTTTCTCTTTCATCTTTATTCTAAACTTTCTAAATCCTTGATCCACACTGATACACATGCATCACTTGGCATTCT
>JAZQMU010000166.1:0-23267 GCA_045543595.1 Faecalimonas sp. | reverse complement strand
CTGTATCCGCTTTGTAAATTCGTGCCACATAAGAACCGTTTATTGTATTTGTTGTTCCATCTGCAATGATCACATTGGAACCTGCTCTCAATGTATCAACGTCTTTCGTCGCTTTGTCTGCATCACTATCTCCACACTCATAAACATTGTAAAAAATGACTGCCGGAGCCACTTCACAGGTAATGTCTAACCCGTCCAGAATCAATGTCACAACTGCTTCTGGATCTTCCTTTGCGTCTTCTCCTAAATCTACCGCAATTTGTCCCTTAGATAATGAACCACTTACCCTGTATGTCCCTGGTTCCGTAATATGCACTACTGTATGAGAATTTGCTTCTTCAGCACTATGAGCATCAGCTTCCGTACCTTCTCCATAGGTAAAATCTTTTCCAGATTCATAATAAATAATGTCATTTGCCACATAGACTGCACTGGTATTGTTCTCTTCTAGTTCTTTGTCATCTACAAGAATCTTTTCATCACTCAGCCGAATGGTAACCTCATCATGCTTTGTCGTTTCTTGCTTTGGACTGCATGCAGTCAGCAAAAATAATGCCAACAATAAACTGATTCCTATTTTTTTCATATACCAAACCTCCTTTTTCATTGATACAAACAGTTTATTCTCAAAATGTGTTTTATTTGTGTATATTTTATGTTTTATTTGTGCTCTCAACAAAAAATCGCAAGGACTTTTGTCCTCGCGATTTTAAATCTCTACGATCTTTTCATCATATTCTTATAGAAATCAACTCCCATTGGAAGTGTTCCTTGATAAATGTTTTCATTTAATCCATGAATACTTGCGTATTGTTGCTGGTCAATGTAAAGCGGTGCAAATCTGAGGCAGTTATCACTGATTTCCTGATAACATTTTGCATCTGTTCCACCTGTCATAACATATGGCGAAACTCCAACGCCCGGATAAACTTCCGCCATAGCTTCTTCTAACATTTGGAATGGCTTATTTTTATAATCCACAACCGGGCATGATGGAATTGCATAAATAATCTCTGTTTCGATGTCGTATTTCTTTGCGATATCTGAAATGATTTTCACACATTCATCTTTGTCTTGATGTGGAATATATCTCATATTACCCGTCACGTAAGCTTCCTGTGGTGTTACATTAAGTCCGTCAGAGCCTTTCGCCATTGTAAATGCAATAGTCGTGCGGATCATAGCACCTGCAGCCGAACTGATAGAAGGAAGTAATTTCTTTAATAATCCTTCAAACAACCACATATTTGCAAAGATCAGTTTCATACCAAAGTTCATGTTTGGAGCCATACGATTAAACATTTCTTTCACAGTAGCTCCCATTTCACTTCTGAATGGATAGTGTTTTTCCACATCCACCATAAATTTTCCAAGACGAACAAGCGGCGAATTTTTCTTTGGAGCCGAAGCATGTCCACCTGTACTTCTAGCAATGAACTTTAAGTCCCCATATCCTTTTTCAAGAACACCAACCATGGCGTAAGTTCCTTTCACACCGCCTACTGGTTCTTCTAAAATCATACCGCCTTCGTCGATTACGTAAGCAAGTTTTACACCCTGATTTTTCAAATATTCTACTGTGAGAGGTGCGCCTTCACCGCTCCACTCTTCTGTACAACTGCTCGCAATATAAACATCTCCCTCTGGTTTGTGACCTTCTGCGATCATTTCTTCCATGGCAGTGAGCATGCAGAAAAGACTTGCTTTTGTATCAACTGTTCCACGTCCCCATACACGTCCCTTTTCATCGATATCTCCTGAAAAAGCTTCATGTTCCCATGTTCCTGTTGCTTCTACAACATCATGATGGCTCATGAAAAGAATTGGTTCATTGTTCCCTTTTCCTACCCATTTAAAGAGAAGACTTCCATTAAAGACATGTTTTTCACAAGTCTTGTGAATGTTAGGAAACATGGTTTCCAAAGATTCATGGAATTTGAAAAACTTACTTCTGTCTTCATCATAACGGCTAGAGATTGTTTCAATCTGAATCAATTCTGATAATTGTTTCCCATATTTTTCAGCACGTTCACTCTTATCAAGTTCCACTTTCGCCGCCATAGCTGCTGTTGGTTTTAAAAGAAGTGTTTTTAAAAGCACGACAAGAATGAGTACTACAAGAAGTAATATAATTATTTTCCCGATCATACTTTTGTCCTCCTAGATTTTTCCTTTTTTAAATAAAACAAATCCGATCAAGAGTGCAAGCGCTCCAGCTGGAATGATCAGCGTACTAGTTTCAGTGATCATAGATGGTACAAAGATACATACGAGTGTAATTACTAATAGCGGAATCACTGCAATCTTTGGACTCTTCGCAAAATATTTTAATCCTAATGCACCAAAAAGAGCTGGCACAACATTATTGAAAGCTGGTTGAAGTGCTTCATTTTGAAGGACTGGTTGAAGTGGAACAAGGAGGATAACCCCTGCCACGATAACAAGCATTGTAACAATAGCACTTGTCGCAACACTGATTGTAGAAACGATTTCATTTTCCGGTGTTCCTACTTCTGTCCCTGCAATATCCTTCGCATTCATAGCACAAGGAATTTTCATATTTGTTACGTTACCAGTAATGAAAGAAAGGTAACTTCCGCCCACACCAAGCATTGGTGCATATACTAAAAATTCAACCAAAGAAACTGGCAGATAAATCATTGCCACTTTAAGGAAACCTGCAAGGAATCCATTTCCATCAATTTTTGTTCCAAAATATGCTGCCATCACAAATGGAACTGCCGAAAGGATGATCATTGTAAGAAGCATTGTAATTCGGCCTAATCTATGTAAGCTATTATTAAAATCTTCCAAGAATTTTTCTTTTTCGTTCATCTCGACACCTCCTATAAAATCGTTCCAAGGACTACTGCTGCAACCATTGCGATCAGCATACTTGCTGCCAAGCTAAAGTTTTCAAGGGCTGCTTTGCCTTTTTTCTGAATCAAATATTCGAATACTGCCATCACTGCACCTGCAATAATTGCAACTACAAGCGGCATCACATCTGAGTTTTCTCTCGGAATGGCTTGTCCGATGTAAGCTCCGATATATGCGCTACAAAGACCTACAAACATTGCTGTTGTTGCGTGTGCGCCAAATCCTGGTTTTCCGCTCTTTTCTTTCTTAGGTGAACTTTGTAATTTCTTCAAGTATTTTTTGAGGAAGAATAATGTATAGAACAATCCTCCCAGAATACCAACTGACATTACAAGTGCGATCGTTACAAACGATGTTGTGTTAAGTTCACTCAACGAAAGACTTGATAATCCAACGTTTTCTGCTGCAATAGCAGCAACATTAAGCTCATATTGGAGCGAGCCGATTACAGAAAGTCTAAGCCATGAAAATGGTACTCCAAGCGTTCCGCTAAGAGCTACAACTCCAAGCAAAATACTTATCGATGGAAGTACAGTAAACGTAGCGCTTGATATAATCGTCTTCTTAAGCACTGCCTTATCCATACCTATCTTGATTCCTGCGCGGTAACTTTTCACTAAAAATACGACACATAAAATTGTGATAAATGCAAGAACTGCTGCCACAAGCAAATACAGAAATCCAGCATTAACACTTGATAAATAATCATTCATCCCTTTGTCCCCCTTTTATTTTGATAAGTTTCTTCACGATCTTAACACTACCTAATACAATCACCACAAGAACTACTATAACAATAGATAATACGCCTAAAATCAGGAATGTAAATTTATTCAAGTGATTGATCAACTTAAAAATGTTTTTGCTGTCATCTACCACTTTTCGCCCTTCTTTTGTATTGTATTTTTCAGGAACCTCTCCAATCCCATCTCCATCTGTATCTTCAAAAGAATCCATATACTCAGCGATGGCAACCCATGCTTTCAATTCCTGGTCTCCTGTCATGATCACTGCATCTTCGTAATTCTCAATTGGTGTTCCGTCTGCAAACTTAGGTACTATAGAAAGAAGACCAAAAGACATATCCGTTACACCGCCAAGCATTTGTGATGAATAGAAATCAGTTACTACATGGTATAACTTTTCATCTTCCAGTTCCACCCTCTGCTCATTACCATCACAGATATAAATATTCGTAGCCTTGTTCAAGATCATGCGGTTTGGATTATATGTCCAGTAAAGACCATCTGTATAAAGTCTTGCTGTTGTCATAAAGTCCGAAATGCTGGCATCAAGTTCCGCCACGATCTTTAATTCTTCACCAGTCAGATAAACACCGATAAGTGGGTACCCTGGCACTCCATCTTCTCCGATACCAAGGGAGAAAGAATTAAATACATTTTCTGTTGTGATATTTCCAATAGCATATGTATCACGAATCGTTCCCGCCGGAACTACTGCAACATCCACAGTGCCTGCATCTGTCATATTTTCAACTGCGTATGTGTAAGCATCCGCCATAATGTTTCCAAGATTCAATTCTGTGTGAAGAGCTCCCGTATCCTGACTTGTTGCAAACACATAATCATTTGTCGCTAGAACCTGATCTTTCGTAAAACCAAATTGGTTTAAATATTTACTATCAACCATATCCATGAGCGCATCTACTTTTTCCTGTGTTTCAGCATCCGCTTCCACTGTCTGATCCACTTTGATGAGCTCATATTTTTCCAAATCCCATCTTCCGGTTTCATCTTGCACTAACTTGAGATTTCCAAGATATTTCCCATATTCATCACATGACACAATGTATGTATCACCATGTACGATAGGCTCGTCTAGCTTTGTATGTGTGTGACCGCTGATGATAAGGTCAATCTCAGGAACATTTTTTGCGATAACTTCATCTTCTGATTTATCTTCATCTTCCCACACACCACTATGTGAAACGCAGGCGATCATATCAACGGATTCATTTGCTTTGATCTCAGCTACTGTCTCTTTCACTGCTTCCACAGGATCCTTGAAAATGATTGGACAGTTCGGTACACAGTCAAGAGCATCATTTCCAAAGATACCGATCACTGCGATCTTTACATCACCTTTTTCCACTACTTTGTATTTCTTTACACCGTAGTTTTCAAAAGCTTCTTTGATTAGTTTTTGGTCTTCTGTAAGACCTGCTGCTTCCATAGCATCCCAATCCACATTACAAACAAGAAGGGATGGGAGCTCATCGCCGCTTTCCACAGCTTTATTCAACATATTTGAAAGGCCTTTCGCCTTATAGTCAAACTCATGGTTTCCGAAACAAACTGCATCAAATCCCATTTCTCCAAGCATTCTGATTTCAGAAGCCTCTTCCTCGTACACTACCTGAATCAACGTACCCATCGAAAAATCCCCGGCATCAAGAACCAACGTGTTTGGATTTTCCTTCTTTTGTGCGTTGATCAAAGTTTTGATTTTTGCAAATCCTCCAAGCACCTGAGTTTCCCCATCTTCTACTGTTGCAAATTCATTTAAATGAGAATGGAGATCGTGTGTGAATATCACATCAACACTTTTTGGTTCCTGTGCAGCTAACGCCTCTCTTGCAAACAATCCGCAAGTGAGAAGTGCAGTGATCAGCAAACTTAATGATAAAATCTTTTTCATACTTTTTTCCTTTCTGGCATCGGTATCTGCGCCAATACAATCGCTGCAAACATTAGGCAGCATCCAAGTAATTCTTTCGTAGACAATGTCTGATTCAAGATCAGCCACCCTGCAATAGCGGAAACCACAGATTCCAAACAAAGAATCAGAGACGCTACCGTTGGATTTACATTTTTCTGTGCCACCACCTGCAAGGTGTAAGCCACTCCGCTTGAAAGGACTCCCGCATAGAGGATTGGTCCGATGGCTGCCCAGATATTTGTAAGGCTTGGACTTTCAAAAACAAACATAATGATTGCAGAAAGAATCCCACATGTAAAAAATTGAATACAGGAGATAACCACACCGTCTCCCTTCGGTGAAAAATAGTCGATAATCAAAATATGGAATGAAAATACAAGTGCACAGATAAGCGTCAAAAGATCGCCATACCCTAAAGTTAATCGCTCGCCGCTCATGCATAACATATATAATCCAACTACCGACAATGCCACACAAAACCAGATGATCTTAGGAACTTTTTTGTTCAGGAAAATCCCCAAAATTGGCACGATAACAACGTAAAGCGCTGTTATAAAACCACTTTTTCCTACGGTTGTATGTACAATTCCAACCTGCTGCAAATTACTGGCAATGCAAAGTGCAACGCCGCAGCAGATTCCTCCGACCAATTCGTTCTTTGTCAC
Organism: Faecalimonas sp.; assembly: GCA_045543595.1. GTDB lineage: Bacteria > Bacillota > Clostridia > Lachnospirales > Lachnospiraceae > Faecalimonas. Next base: position 17,043 of record JAZQMU010000166.1, on the reverse strand, counting down.
AATCGCTCTGCGAACCCCGACATTTTCTGGTTCTTTTTTTGCTTTTAAACTTTTCAAAAATACAATACATGGAATCAACACAATTCCACCGATTATGCTGCGGGCAAAGGTAAAGGTAAAAGGTTCCACATAATCCATTCCTACACTCTGTGCAACAAAAGCGCTGCCCCAGATAATTGCTGCGAGTAAAAGCAGCAAAGAATTTCCTAATTGTTTTTTCTTCATAACCTAGTTCCCCATCAGTTGTAATTCATATAATTTTTTATATAAGCCGTCTTTTGCGAGAAGCTCCTGATGATTGCCTGACTCCACAATTCTTCCATGATGCATAACGATGATCGTATCTGCATGTTGAATTGTAGAAAGTCGGTGTGCAACCATGATCGTTGTTCTTCCATCCATAAGACGTTCCAAAGCCTGCGTGATGAGAGACTCTGTCTCAGTATCGATATTCGCAGTTGCTTCATCAAGTACAAGAATCTTCGGATCATATGCTAACGTTCTTGCGAAAGACAAGAGTTGTCGTTGTCCTGCTGAAAGTGTGCTTCCTCGTTCTGTCACTGGCTCATCATATTTGAGAGGAAGTTTTTGAATAAAGGAATCGGCATTTACAATTTCAGAGGCACGTTTAATTTCTTCCAGCGAAATATGTTCATTATTCAGAGAAATATTGCTCTTAATATCTCCCGTGAAGATAAATACATCCTGCTGTACCTGTCCAATCGCAGCGCGAAGTACATCCGTGTCGATATCCAGAATATTTACTCCATCGATAAGTATCTCACCTTTCTGAATATCGAAATATCGTCCGATCAAATTTAAAATCGTAGACTTTCCAGCACCTGTGGCGCCAACAAACGCAACTTTCTTTCCTGGTTCGATCGTAAAACTCACATCTTTTAAGATCCAGTTCTCTTTTTCGTAAGCAAACCATACATTTCTAAATTCAATTTTTCCATTGATATTGACATTAACTGGTCTTTCAGGACTTACAATTTCTGGCTTTTCATCTAATACACTAAAAATCTTTTCTGCAGAAGCCAATGCTGACTGTAAAGTTCCAAACTGTTCTGCAAGTGTCTGAATAGGTTCAAAGAAAGAACTAATGTATGTAATAAAAATGAATAACGTTCCAAGTGAAATTGTATTTCCAAGTACGAAATAGCTTCCGCTTCCGATTACGATGATCGTTGCAATGATCGAAACCATGTAAATAGATGGACGGAAGATTGCGAATGTCATAACTTCACGGAAATTTGCCTTGTACAAATCCATAGATTTATCGGCAAATGCATCATATTTTTCTTCTTCTCGCGCGAAAATCTGAATCAGCTTCATACCGGAAATATGCTCTGACAAGAATGTGTTCAGATCAGTAATCTTGTTACGCACAATCTGATATGCCTTACGTGAGAAGGAACGGAACACAAATGTAAGTACTCCTACTACTGGTAAGAGAACAAAAGAAATCCCTGCCATGCGTGGGTCGATAGAAATCATAACCACTGCATATCCGATGATCTTCACAACATTTTTAAATAAGTTCACGATAATATTGGCAAATAATTCGTGAATCGCTTCCGTATCATTTGAGACACGGGTAACCAGTTTTCCCACCGGTGTAAGGTTAAAGAAATTTAACGACAAACTATGAATATGTGTGAAGATTTCTTCACGCATTTCATAGATAATATTTTGTCCCATCTTTTGGAGCATCCATGTGTCCCATGTATTCAAAATTAATCCAAGGACTAACATCAGCAGATACATCGCTGCAGCATGCAAGATTCCGCGGAAATCATAATGACGAAGTTCTTTTAATTCTTCTGTTTCCAAAAAATCTGCTCCATCATCCACGTATGATTTTAGCATCTCGGCGTCTGCTTCTACCAAAGCTTCACTTTCTGCCTTATCAAGACCTTCTACCATATAATATTCATCTTCAAACAGAATGATCTGATAATATTCATCAGCGCCTTTTTCTGCAGCCTCTCTGGAAATCCATACATCTCCGTAAGGAACTGCTCCTTCTGCATCTTCTGTAGTTACCGCATATGGCTGATAATAACCCGTAATATATTTATCGATCGCATCCCCGATAATGACTGGACGATACAGTTCAACCACAATGATAAAAAGAACTAAGATCGTCGCCAATGTCATAACCCATTTATGAGGTTTGAGGTATTTTAATAATCTTTTCATTATGCATGCACCTCCTGTGAACCGATGGCGGCTTCAAGCTGCTGCTTTTCATACATAGCCGCATAGATTCCATTTTTTGCAAGCAATTCTTCGTGGTTTCCCACTTCCACAGCCTGTCCTTTGTCCAAAACCATGATGATGTCTGCATTCTGAACAGTCGAAATTCTGTGGGCAATAATGATCGTTGTCTTGCCTTCTCTATTTTCTTTTAAATTATGTAAGATATGTTCTTCTGTGTCTGTGTCGACCGCCGACAAAGAATCATCCAAGATCAGAATAGGAGAATCTTTCATAAGCGCTCTCGCAATAGAACTTCTCTGCTTCTGACCACCAGAAAGTGTAACACCTCTTTCACCTACTACGGTGTCATACCCTTCCGGGAAATTGATGATATTGTCATGAATACACGCTGCCTCAGCCGCTTTGATAACTGCATTGATATCTTGTCCCTTCACACCGAATGCAATATTTGACTTAAGTGTGTCGGAGAACAAGAAATTATCTTGCGGAACGTATGCAATATTCTCACGCAATGTTTTTAAATGTAATTTCCCAATATCATGTCCATCAATCTTGATCATATCTGAACCTGTTTTGTAAAGGCGGAGCAACAAGTTGACCAATGTTGATTTGCCATTGCCAGTACGGCCGATAATTGCCAGCGTAGTACCCGCTGGTATATGAAGGTTAATATCTTTCAAAACTTCTTCCTGTGCCCCTTGATGCTTAAATGTGAGGTTCGAAAATTCAAGTTCTCCTCGAATCTCATCTACTTCCATAGCATCTTCTGCATCCAGAATCTCCGTCTTTGCATCCAGAATCTCTTTAATTCTTCGCGCAGACGCAGCACCTTGTGTGAACATAATTGCCGATTCTGCACAGGCAAGCATTGGCCACACTAACATATTGATATATTGATTAAAAGCAACAAAACGTCCAAGTGTAATTTCTCCGATAAGAGTCAGATAACCTCCATACAACAGTGTTGCAAGGCTGGAAAGCCCGATGATCACATCTAAAAGAGGCATCAAAACGGCATGAAGTTTTGCAATCTTAAGACTCTTATCCATGGTGTTTTGATTCTCTTTCAAGAATGCTTTAAGTTCTGAACGTTCTCTGACAAACGCTTTGATCACTCGTACACCAGAAAAACTTTCCTGTACGAAATCTGTCAGTTTCGAAATTGCTCCCTGTCGTTCTGTATAAAGCGTTTCCAGCATATTTCCAAAATGCATGTATCCGAAACAGATAATAAGCATTGGGACCATTGCAAGAAGAGTCAGCTTCCAGTTTACATATACGATCATCTGGAATAAGATCATAACAGTCATTACAACTGCGTCAAAAATTGCGATAACTGCTGGACCGATTGCCATACGCACCGCATTCAAGTCGCTGGTAAAACGAGTCATAATATCTCCCGTTTTATGTCCATGAAAATATTCCACATCTAATGTTTCCAGGTGCGCAAACATCTCGTTTCTCATATCGCGTTCTATTTTACGTGCTGTACCAAACAGGAAATATCTCCACAAGAATCTGCCAATGGCCAAGGTGAGACCAAGCAAAAAGATTCCGATCAGGCATTCCTTTACTCCACCCCAGTCCATAGTTTTCGCAGTCAACCCATCTGTGATCATACCCGTCAGCTTGGGTATAAAAATATTTGCCACGTCCACGATAAATAACGTTATGATCCCTGCTGCAAACTGGAACTTATATTTTTTCATATAACCCCAAATAAATTTCACCATATCCATAATGCAAACCTCGTTTCCCTTATGATTGCTCTATCTTTTTATCATACCACATATTGACAGTTAAGCAAAGAAAAAGCAGAGAATCACAAGTGATTCTCTGCCTATATTTTCTTGTTCAAATTGTAATCTTATTTACCACCGATTACGTTTTCTACGTAAAATTCTTGAGCAAGGATGTCTTCATCGCTCATAACTTCACCAGCTTCTACAAGAACGTTACCTTTGTCGTCTTTTAATTCGCCACCGTAAACAACAACTTCGCCATCAGCGATTTTTTGTTGTAACTCAGCAACTTTTTCTTGTACGTCTGTTGGTACTAAGTCAGCGTTTAATTCAGCAAGAGCTGCACATTCGCCACCTTCGTAGTAGTTAGCTGAGATTTCGATTGTACCGTCAGCTGTTTTTGTCATGATATCTTCAAAGATTGGAGCCCAGTTCCATACGAATGATGTAAGGATTGCGCCTGGAGCATTTTCTTCCATATCGATGTTGTAACCGATACAGAATGCACCATTTTCTTCACATGTTTGTGGAATAGCTGGTGAAGAAGCTTCCATACCCATGTATTTGATACCTTTGTTGATTAATGTCATAGCATTGTTTGATTCGATGTCAAGATCATACCAGCTGTCAGCCCATACTACTTGAACTGTTGCATCTGGGTTAGCGTATTTTGCACCAAGAGCGTAAGCGTTTACAGCTGTACGAACAGATGCATCACCGTTCATAGAACCACAGAAACCGAATTCATTTGAACCTTCGTTCATTAATGCACATAAGTAACCAGCTAAGAATTCACCTTCGTATCCACGAATTTGGAATTCTACGATGTTATCATATACATCGTTACCTTGTTGTGCAAAGATTACGTCTGGGTAATCTGGTTGGATTTCAGCAAAGATTGTAGCGTAACCTGCTGAACAGCCAAAGATTACGTCCGCACCATTGTCAACAAGTTCTTCAATTGTTGATTCAACAAGTGCGATATCTTCTTCAGAAATATTTTCTCTTGTTAAGAGTTGTTTTTCTGTATCAATGCCTAAGTTGTTACATGCTGTCACAAGACCTTCATGCATAGCTTGTGCCCAGCCACCATCTTCTACTACTGAGTAATGAAGTTCACCGATAACTAAATCTGTTACCGCTTTTGTTTCGCTGTTTGAATTGCTATCGTTGCTGCTATCTTCAGAACCACAAGCTACTAAAGATAATGCCATGATTGCAACAAGCATTAAACTAAGTAATTTTCTTTTCATCTTTTTCTTCCTCCTGATTGTATATATGTAAAATCTCTTTCTAGAGATTTACAAACTAAAACAATTAACGACTTTCTCTGTCGTATGGTTTTGCAAGAGCTGCAGGCTCCGCTGTATGTTTCTTTCTGAAATTCCCTGTTGAAACAATGAGAACTACAATCGTTGCGATGTATGGCATCGCACTAAAGATTTCTGTAGGTACACCTGGAAGATAAATCTGAAGATTACTTCCAAGGTTACTGATAAATCCAAACAGAAGTGCACCCATAGCTAACTTTGCTGGATTCCATGCAGAGAAAGCTACTAAGGCAAATGCGATCCAACCTTTACCGGCTGTCATGCCTTCTTGCCACACATTTGTCTGTGCTAACGATACAAACGCACCGCTAACTGCCATCATCATGCTACCTATAATAACATATCCATAGCGCATTGCAAACACTTTTTCACCAGCAGCGTCTAAAACTGCAGGATTTTCCCCTAATGCACGCAATTTCATGCCCCATCTTGTGTTGAAAATATAAAATGTTGCAAGTGGAAGGATGATATACATTAAATATACCAAAATATTTTGTTCGAAGAAAATATCGCCAATTACTGGAATATCTGAAAGCAATGGAATTGGAAGTTTTGGAAATTTTAAGTTTACTGGTTTACTTGCAATACTTTCTCCTAAGAAACCACTAAGACCTGTTCCTAAGATAAGCATTGCCATACCGCATACTGTCTGATCTGATTGAAGCGTTACTGTGAGGAACGCAAAGATCAATCCTAAAACTGCTCCTGTTAACAATACTACCAGCATTGCGATTCCAAGGCTCTGAGTTTTTACAGCTGCATAGGCACCGCTCATAGCACCCATTAACATAACACCTTCCACACCAAGGTTCATAACACCTGAACGTTCCGTGAAAGTTTCACCAATTCCTGCATATAAAACAGAAACTGCATACACAATTGCTCCAGAGAGAATTGCAACTAATAAACTTATCATGCTTTGCCCTCCTTCATCACAACTAGTTTATATCTTTGGAAAAATTCTCCTGCGATTACAAAAATCATAATCACACCTTGCATCATAGTAGCAATCTGTGATGGAACACCTAAACTTTGTACATAGGCCGTACTGTTTTGAAGACCACCAAATAAAACAGATACAAGTACTACTACAAATGGATTTAATCTACTTAAATAAGCAATAACAATTGCTGTATACCCTGCGTTGTTTGGCATGTTTTCTACAATACGATGAGTTACACCTGCATATTGTGCAAAACCTGCAAGACCAGCAAGACCTCCACTAAGAGCCATAACAGCCAAAATATTTTTCTTAATGCTGATACCAGCATATTGTGCTGATTTTGGACTCTTACTGATTACAAGAAGTTGATATCCACCTGTTGTACATTTGTATGCAAAGAAAATAATTCCCGCAACAACAATACCAAGGATCACACCCACACTGATCGCCATATCACCGATTTGAATTTCTGGCAAGTCCATACTTCTTGGAATTCTTTCTGTCATACCAATGTTTTGACCTTGCATCTTCCATGGTCCAAGACAAAGATATGTAAGAATCATCAATGCGATATAGTTCATCATAAGAGTTGTAATACTTTCATTTACGCTCCAGTATGCTTTTGGAATTGCACAAAGGAGAGCCCATATTGCACCACCTGCGAAACAGCAGATAGCTGTAATGATAAGTCCTGGGATTCCTTCGATGTCTGGACCCAAGAGAACAAACGCACCACCTGCGATAACACCCATCGCATATTGACCTTCTGCACCAATGTTGCTGAGATTCATTTTGAATGTGAGCGCAACACCAAGACCACAGAACATGAGCGGGAGACTTGAACTAAGCATCTTTTCCATCCCACTTGGCGAAAGGAAAACTTTTGTAAGCATAGTTCCATATACTTCCAACGGATTACTTCCTACTATTACAATCAAAATACCACAGAACGCTAATGCCAATACCACAGAAATTAAAGATGTGATAATTGTACGGGCTGGGCTTTGATTTTCTCGTTTTTCAAATCTGATTCTATTCATAACGTTCACCCGACATTAACCTTCCTACTGTATCATAGTCTGTCTTATCGCTATCCAAAATTGCCATCATCTCGCCGTCACACATAACACCGATACGATCTGCCATCTGGAATAATTCATCCAATTCTTCTGAAACCATAAGAACTGCAACGCCTTTCTTACATTGTTCCAACAGGATCTGTCTAACTGCTTCCGCAGCACCCATATCCAAACCTCGCGATGGATATGCACAGATAATTAGTTTTGGATCTCCACTAATTTCACGCGCGATAATAAGTTTTTGCTGATTACCACCAGACATTAAAGAAACTGGTGCACTCTTACCAACAATCTTAATCTCATGTCTTTCAATTTCAGCATCTACAGCATCTGAAATTGCTTTCTTATTCAAAATACCATTCTTGCTGAACTGCTTTTCACCATATTGTTTTAAAATACGGTTTTCATCCATAGTCATCCCTGGAACTAATCCCATGCTGAGGCGGTCTTCTGGAATAAATGCAATCTTCTTTTGGATACGTTGTTTTACACTTAGTTTTGTAATATCTTCTCCATTCAAGATAATTGCTCCTGTTTCAGCTTTACGAAGCCCTACGATAACCTCTGCCAATTCTTTTTGACCATTACCAGCAACACCGGCAATACCAAAAATCTCACCGGCATGGATATCTAAAGAAAGATTTTTGACAGCTTGAAGTCCTTTATCATTCTTAACCGTAACATCGTTTATTTCCAATACGATTTTATCAGTCTTTGCACTACCTTCATTCTTCTGTGGTTTGAATTCGCGTTCACCTACTACTGCTTTTGTTAAACGTTCTACAGTTGCTTCACTTGCTGGCATTGTATCCTCTACTTTACCGCCCTTTAATACAGTGATGCGGTCTGCAAACTGCATTACTTCGCTCATTTTATGAGAAATTACAACAACGCTCTTGCCACTTTCTGCCATCTTACGGAGGTTCTTAAACATTTCAACTGCTTCCTGCGCTGTTAAAACAGCTGATGGCTCATCTAAAATAAGGATATCTGCCCCACGATATAACAATTTAATAATTTCTACTCTTTGTTGTTCCCCAACAGACATCTGCCAGATTTTTGCAGAAGGATCCACATCTAAGTGGAATTCTTTTGAACATCTCGCGATTTCTTCTTCCATTTCTTTTGTATTTAAAATGGCTTTACAACTTGGAGTATATAAAAATACATTTTCTGCTGCAGTCAATGTTGGAATTAAATGGAAATGCTGATGTACCATCCCAATTCCCAAATCTACTGCATGACGTGGAGATCTAATTTTTACTTTTTCGCCTTTATAATATATTGCTCCTGAATTTGGTTTGTAAATCCCAGTAAGAATGTTCATGAGTGTACTCTTACCAGCACCATTTTCACCGAGCAATGCGTGAATCTCACCAGCATTCAATGTGAGGTTAACATCTTCATTTGCAACCACTCTGCCGAACTTCTTGGTGATATTACGCATTTCCAAAATCGGTTGTTTCATTTGTATCTCTCCATCTATTTATTCGTTGATTTGTACTGGCATAAATGAGAATGTTGTCACATCAAATAAACCAGTATCTGTTAATTTAATTTCAGGGATTACGATCAATGACATAAAACATAATGTCATAACAGGTTCTACTTCACCACAGATGCCAAGTTCTGCATATGCTTTTTCATGGATAGCAGTTAATTTTTCATCTACCCATTCTCCGCTTTGGTCACTCATAAGACCTGCGATTGGCATTGGCATGCTTTCGATCACTTTGCCATCTTTTACAAGAACAATACCGCCTTCTTGCGCTACTAACTCATTTACAGCACATTCCATTTCATCATCATTTACACCCACTACGATAATGTTATGCGAATCATGCGCAATAGAAAGTGCTACAGCACCTGCCTTAATTCCATATCCTTTTAAGAAACCACAAGCAACATTTCCTGTTCCATGATGACGCTCAAGAACTGCTGTTTTCACGATATCAACATCTGGACTCCATACAAATTCACCGTTTTCATCAAGGTTAACTTCTGCTGTTAATTTTTCAGTAACAACACCACCTGGTAAGATACCGATCACATTAACTTTATTACTTGTTAAATTCATTTTGAATTTATCTTTTGTAAAGTCTTTTAATACAACACTCCCTTTTACAGAAGAGATATCATATTTTTCGATTTCTGGTAAATATTTTCCTTCTTCGGCTACAAGTTTTCCCTCAATCCATACTCTGTTTACATGGAAATCTTTTAAGTCGTCCATAAGAACGATATCAGCGCGGTAACCTGGAGCAATCGCACCACGGTCTCTTAATCCAAAGCATTCAGCTGCATTCAATGTCGCCATGCGGATGGCTGTTACTGGATTTACGCCTTCTTCCACACAAATTTGTAAATGATTGTCAAGGTGACCTTCATGTAAGATTGTCTTTGGTTGACGGTCATCTGAACAAAGGAGACAACGTCTGCTGTTTGCTTCTGTCATACCTTTTAACAATGGACGAAGGTTATGACATGCCGAACCTTGTCTCAATAAAATGTATTGCCCTCTTCCAAGACGGTCTCTCATTTCCTCTACAGTTGAACATTCATGATCCGCAAGAATACCAGCAGAAACATATGCATTTAATGCATTTCCTTCAAGACCTGAACCATGTCCATCAATCCATTTTCCTTGTTGTTTTGCAGCGACGATTTTATCCATTACGTCTTCATCCGTATAAATAACACCTGGGAAGTTCATGAATTCGCCAAGACCGATAAAATCATTGTTTGGAATTAATTTTTCAATTTCTCTTGCACCTAGTACAGCACCTGCATTTTCAAATGGAGTCGCTGGTACACAAGATGGTAATTCGTATTTAATATCTAATGCTGTACGTTTACCAGCTTCGATCATATATGCAAGACCTGCTTCACCACATACGTTTGCAATTTCATGTGGGTCTGCCATAATTGTTGTTCCGCCATGTGGAACTAATAATCTTCCTAATTCTTCTGGGCTAACATAAGAAGATTCAATATGAATATGGCTGTCGATAAAGCCTGGAGCTGCATATCTGCCTTCGGCATCAATCACTTCAAGACCTTCGTACTCACCGATTCCTGCGATTTGTCCGTCACAGATTGCGATATTTCCTTCTTCGATTTCTCCCGAGAAAACGTTTACTACTTTACAATTTTTAATAACAACGTCTGCTGGAACTCTTCCAGCAGCAACGTTGATTAATTTCTTTAATGATTCTTTCATTTTCATTTCTCCTATTTTTCTCTTACACTTAAAACAGGTTCAAAAGTTGTTAAATTACAGTAATCAACTGGTCCAACGTCTGTGATTGCATAATCTGGGATTGCTGTAATTGGTAAGAAGAACATGTACATCATTGGGTTTGGTAATTCTGAGCCAAGACTTCTAGCTGCTACATCAATTTTCTTTTCGTGAGCTGCGATTACTTCTGGTTCTTCATCACTTACAATTCCACCAACTGGAAGTGGAAGGAATTCTAAGATTTCACCGTCCGCTACAACAACTTGTCCACCACCGTTTTTAATCAAATGGTTTGCTGCAATTGACATATCTTCTGCACTAACTCCCATTACAACAAGATTGTTGTCGTCTGGTGCTGCCGAAGATGCCATTGCACCTTTCTTTAATTTCCATCCTGAACAGAATGCCAATGATCTGTTTCCATTTCTTCCGAAACGTTCTAACACTGATACCATCGCCACATCTTGTTCTGCCTCTGGAAGAACGATTCCGTCTTTAATTTGAAGCACAACATCTCTTCTCTTACGAACGAAAGGTCCTTTTACATCCATTGCAAGCACGTCTGCTTCCCCATTTTGGATAGGTGCTTTGTATTCAAAGTCTTCTTTTGTTGTTAATTTACATTTCAATTCACCTTTAAGGACACTAGTTCTTTCTGGTGCCTTTAAATCGTACGAAATCTTGTGGTTTTCTGCAACCATCTTACCGTTTGTCATTACTTTCTTAACGTTGAAGCTTTCCATTCCATCAACGAATAAGATATCTGCGATTCTGCCTGGACAGATAGAACCTACTAAGTGGTCAATTCTGTACGCTTCTGCACTGTTAATTGTTGCCATCTGGATTGCTGTCATTGGTTCAACACCTGCTTTGATAGCAAGTCGAACCACATTATCCAAGTGACCATCTGTTAAAATATCAGATGCAATTACATCATCTGTACAAAAACTTACACGACGTGCAAATGCTGGGTTCACTTCTGTTACGGCACGAATGTTTTCTGCAAGGAAATGTGTCACACATGATTCACGAATTAACATGTGCATACCTTTACGCATTTTTTCTACTACTTCTTCATGTGTGTAGCTTTCATGGTCCAAACGAACACCGCCGCAAAGATATCCATTTAAATCGTTACCCATTGCCATTGGCGCACAACCAAATACTGGAAGACGATTTTTCTCTGCCTCTGCAATTGCTCCTAATGTATTTTCGTCTTCTTCTTGCAAGAATTCACGTACTGTTTCCCACACGCCAAAACATTCTGGCCACTGTTGCACTTCTTGATGTGTTTCTTTTGTAAAGTTATATGCAACTGTTGATTGTGGAATTGTATAAGGTGTCTTGTAAGGTGCACCCCAGAATACTTTCAATGGACTTTGTTTTACTTCTGCAAAAATTTCCTGTAGTCCTTCTAATCCTGAAACTGAAATGTATTCATCTAAACCTGAAATCATACTTGTTGTCCCACGTGGCACAACTGCTTTTGCATAACTAGTAATACTAAGTTTACTGCATTCACTATGGATGTGCCCATCAATCATGCCTGGTGTTAAATAATATCCAGTTGCATCTATAATTTCTGTTTCTGGCCCAATGTATTCTGAAACATCGCCAACAGCAACAATCATGTCATTATATACTGCAATATCAGCTGGATATACTTCGCTTGACATTACGTTTACGAGTTGTCCACCTTTAATTACTTTATGTGATGGAATCTTTCCTCTGCCTGCACGAATCATAATTTTCAAATTATCTATTGTTCTTTCCATATAACATCCTCCTCTGGATTATTACAAATTGTCCTATCTTTAATAATAACATATATGCAATAAAAAAACATCCTTTTCCTTGCTTTTTGATCTGTTATAACATTATTTTTTCCAAATCTTCTGGAGTGTCGATATCATATAATTCCTTTTCCGATTCAGCCTCCAAAATTTGCACCTTACCACTATGTTTCATAGCCACATACGAACCACCTTTTTTGTCAGGAAGCTCACAAAGCTCATTAAAATACTTTCGATCAAACAGAATCGGAGTCCCAACCTTGTCACCATATACCAAGCGCCACATATCACCATGCTCAAAACTGTAAGCATTTCGCATGCTAACATCTTCGCGCCAATTTTTTGGATACTTTCACGAAGTTTTGTACATGCCTCTGCAACACAAAAAAGAAACCCTTTACAGAGTTTCTTTTTTATAACCTATTATTGTTCTCTAAATGTAATAATTCCAGTCTCGTCATCCATAGCATCAATGATTGCTAATGATTCAAGTTGATATCCAAGATTTCGAATAATCTTTCCACCAACCTGGAAACCTTTTTCAATTACAATCCCAAGTCCTTCAACAGTTGCCCCTGCTGATTCTGAGATTGAGATCAAACCTTGTAATGCGCAGCCATTTGCAAGGAAATCATCAATAATGATCAAATGGTCTCCTTCGTTCAAAAACTTCTTAGACACAATCACTTGATTTTTATTTCCATGTGTGAAAGATTCTACTTCTGCAACATACATTTCACCATCAATATTGATTGATTTTGATTTTTTCGCAAATACCATTGGAACGCCAAATTCTTTTGCAACAAAAGCTGCAATTCCAATTCCTGATGCTTCGATCGTCATGACTTTTGTTACAGTTTTATCTGCAAAACGGCGTTTAAATTCTCTACCAATTTCTTCCATCAATGCAATGTCCATCTGATGATTCAAAAAACTGTCAACCTTTAAAACATTACCTGGTTTTACAACGCCATCTTTTACAATTCTTTCTTCCAAAAAATTCATTTTTGTTTTATCCCCCTGCATTAAAAAGGTATAAATTCATTTATTTTGAAATAGAATCTTTGAGTACTACGTCGTGTGCTCCACCTTCAACAATACTTACAGAAGATACCAATGTAATCTTTGCTTTTTCTTGTAATTCAGGAATTGTGAGTGCACCACAGTTGCACATTGTAGATTTTACTTTCAACAATGAAATACCTACGTTATCTTTTAATGAACCTGCATATGGAACATATGAGTCAACACCTTCTTCGAATTTAAGGTTTGTTTCTCCGCCGAGGTCATAACGTTGCCAGTTTCTAGCACGTGCACTACCTTCGCCCCAGTATTCTTTCATGTATTGTCCGTTGATCATAACCTTGTTTGTTGGTGATTCATCAAATCTTGAGAAGTATCTTCCAAGCATGATGAAATCGCTGCCCATAGCAAGTGCTAATGTCATATGATAGTCGTGTACGATACCACCATCTGAACAGATTGGTACGTATACACCTGTTTCTTCAAAATATTTATCTCTTGCTTTTGCAACTTCGATTGTTGCTGTAGCTTGTCCACGTCCGATACCCTTTGTTTCACGAGTAATACAGATAGAACCTCCACCAATACCAACTTTTACAAAGTCAGCGCCACATTCTGCAAGGAAACGGAAACCATCTTCATCTACAACGTTACCAGCTCCAACTTTTACTGTATCGCCGTAATGTTCTCTGATCCATTCGATTGTGATCTTTTGCCATTCACTGAAACCTTCACTTGAGTCGATACATAAAATATCAACACCAGCTTCCACTAATGCTGGAACACGTTCTGCGAAGTCTCTTGTATTGATACCAGCTCCTACTACATAACGTTTTGAAGCATCTAACAATTCGTTTTTGTTTGTTTTCTTAGATTCATAGTCTTTTCTAAATACAAAAGAATCAAGACATTGATTTTCATCTACGATTGGAAGCGCGTTTAATTTATTATCCCAGATAATATCATTTGCTTCTCTTAATGAAACTCCAGCTGGTGCTGTGATCAATTTATCAAATGGTGTCATAAATTCAGACACTTTTGTGTCCATTGTCATACGAGAGATTCTGTAATCTCTGCCTGTAACGATACCTAATAATTTACCATGTGGCGTACCGTCTTCTGTAACAGCCATTGTAGAATGTCCTTTTGCATCTTTTAATCTAAGAACATCTGCTAATGTTTGATCTGGAACAAGGTTTGAGTCACTTGTTACAAATCCAGCTTTGTAAGCTTTTACTTTTCTTACCATTTCTGCTTGCGATTCGATTGATTGAGATCCATAAATAAATGAAACCCCGCCTTCTTTTGCAAGAGCAATTGCCATTGTATCATTAGATACAGCTTGCATAACTGCCGAAACAAGAGGAATGTTCAACGAAAGGGCTGGTTCTTCCTGACCTTTTCTATATTTAACCAATGGTGTCTTTAAACTAACGTTCTGTGGTTGGCATTCTGCACTAGAATATCCTGGAACTAATAAATACTCGCTAAATGTGTGTGATGGTTCACTGTAATAATACGCCATGACTCTTCTCCTTTTCTCCGTCAAATAAAATATTGGTTTATTTTATAACCTTTTAAATTCATCGTCAACCCGTGAAAAATGTTTTTATTTATTACATTTTCTTATCACAAGTTAAAAGTTATAACTATTATACCACTTTTATCCCATATATACAATTTCATCTTTTGGTTTTTCTGCCGGTTCCATCTCAACCAGGAATAATACCGGCTGACGCTCTGCCTCTCCTGGAATATTCGGATATTCCACTCTCGCTTTCACTTTCATCCATTGCAGTTTTTGTATTTCTGCACTTTCCTTCATTCTGCATGGATGTCCATATAAGCCAACGTCATCTGCGCAGCAAGTCATGATCTGGCGAACTGGCACAAACACATTGTCCGGCATTCCTTTTGGTCGGATCGTCTGAGCCTTGAAGATAACATTCTTATGCTCATAATACTCTGGATGTTCTACAACATCGACAAACCAAGCGCCAAAATCATCATCTCCAATTATGATCTCATCCCCTTTTACGTCATATGGAAGGTCATCTTCCGATGGTGGAATAAGTTTTCCATTCATATCTTCAAACAAAAGATTTCCCATTGGATTTTGGATTTTCACTGCTCTTCGGAAATTTGCTCTGTTGAGATTATCTGGACATCTGTTTACAACGATGAGTTCTGACTCTGTCAATTGTTCCATGAGCAGATTTCTCATATTTTTCAAATACATATCCAGCGTCTGTCCATTAACTGTAGAATAAATCCCCTCCACTTCCCAGTTACGCGGAAATCTCAGTTGCAGCAGCTCGGCAAGATTCCACATACCGTTGTACTCGATCACAATCTGAGTTGGACGATACATTCTTTCACAATTTTTGAAAAATGGTAAATTCAGTTGAGCAAATTCTTCAATCTGAATCATAACCATATTGTTCTCACGCAAATATTCCTTCGAATACTCCACTTCCCCTTCTTCACAAACAAGGAGTAAAGTCAAGCCTTCCTCAATCCAGTCCTGCTTCATCAATGTATCTTGCACTAAGGTTGTTTTTCCGCTGTCTAAAAATCCTGTACAAATATATACTGGTACCAACTGTATTCTCCCCTTCTTAAATATGGAATAATTTCAACAATTCATCTTCTTTCAAATCTGTACCGATCACACATACACGTCCTGTATAATCTGGTTTTCCTTCTCGCACTTCATGTTCTTCCGGAACCAAATCAAATTGCTTCCAAGTTCCATCTTCCATAGCGACGATTCCCTTTGCACGGAGCACTGTTCCGTAAGCTTCACCTTCTGCTAATACGTGTACGATGTTTTCCAATTCTTCAACCGTATACTTGTGAGCATTTTCTTTGCCCCAGCTTGTAAACACTTCATCTGCATGATGATGGTGATGTCCACCGCAGCCGCATGTACAGCCTTCTTCATGGCCATGGTGATGATGTTCATGATGGTGTTCATGCTCCATATGAAGATCATGATGGTGCAATGCATGTTTGATTGCTTCGCCTTCCAACTGTTCCCATGGCGTAGAAATGATCGTTGCATGTTCATTTTCCTCGCGGAGCATATGCACACATTCTTCTACTTTTTCATCTGCCATCATCTGCGTACGACTGATAACGATCGTTGTTGCATGAGCCACTTGATCCTGAAAGAATTCCCCAAAGTTTTTGAGATATAATTTTGCTTTCTTTCCATCTACTACCGCAATCTTCGATGCCACTTCGATGTCCGCAATCTCTTTCACATCTTCTACTGCTTTTGCAACATCTGAAAGTTTTCCAACCCCCGATGGTTCAATAATTACACGGTCAGGGTGATACTCATCAATTACTTTCTTCAGTGCCTCACTAAAATCTCCAACCAACGTACAGCAGATACATCCTGAGTTCATCTCAGTAATTTCAATTCCCGCATCCTGCAAAAATCCACCATCGATTCCGATTTCCCCGAATTCATTTTCTATCAATACTAATTTTTGTCCATTGTAAACCTGATTAATCAATTGTTTGATAAATGTTGTTTTTCCCGCTCCTAAAAACCCTGAAATAATATCTACTTTTGTCATTCTTTTTTCCCTCTTTAAGATATTTAGTTAACTACTTCTAATCAATCATTATACTACTTTATTTAATCATTTTTAACAATC
>JAZQMU010000165.1:0-3711 GCA_045543595.1 Faecalimonas sp. | reverse complement strand
TTCGTCAATTGGTGCAAACATATCAAACACCTCCTCAAGTCTTCGCACTGTTGCGTTCTCCAACTTCATAACTACCATAGTACCTATATCATTAAGTCGCGTGAAATATGATATCAAATGTGACTGTAACAGTTTCTCTTTATCAGCACATCCATAAGACAGGATTATATTGTCTGACCAGATTGCAAACTCATTCAATATCTTGGAAGTAAAAAATATACCTTCCCCAGAGTGATTTTTTGATGCTGTTGTAAGTTTTCCTTTATACAACTCAGTTTTTACATCCTCAAATGTAACTTCCTGATTTTTTACTTCTTGCAAATAAGCTTGTACTTTTTTGAATATACCGATTCCATTATCCACAATACTAATCTCTGTATGTAGATAATCCTTGCTCACTTGGCATCTTACTTTTTCTGCACCGGAATGTTCCAATGCATTATTCATCATTTCCATAAAGCAGTAACTCCAGATTCGCATAGCGTTTCTTGATAATTCAGGCAGAGATGGAGCTATGTCATCATAAAAGATCTTATCTTCATTCAATTCATTTCCCGTCACATACTCAAAATATTGTGTGCTTGTAACTAGAGTATATTTCGTCTTTTTATCCTTGTCTTCACATATTATGCGATTGTCCAAACACTCTTTTATATATCGCTTCACTGTGGTGACAGATATTTGAAAATTATCCATGGTCTTTTGAATAAACGCTTCATCGTCCTGTCGTATCTTCTCAAGCATATACCGTTTTATGGTTTCTCTCTTTTCTTCTTGAAATGACATTCTATCTCCCTCCTCTTCATTCGAACTATATTTTGTTTTTTTCAAACTTTATTTTTATATATTTAAACTTTATCACAGTTCGCAAATATTTTCAAATAAAAAGATTGCGCCACAGCGCAATCTTTCCTTACAAATATTTCCTTAACTCTTTTCTAAGATCTTCTTCTATTCCTATAAGCCGCTTACACAACGCTTTCGCCTCATGGTCTGCATCATCATAGTCATTGAGATACTGATACAAAGATTTCACTCCCATATCACACCCATCTGTGATAAGCTCTGCCGCAACAGAATCACTGTCATCCATACCAAGTTTGATATTGGTTTTCATCCATGACATTCCTTTCGCAATCATAGAAGGCTCTTTTTCAGATTCATGAAACTTGTTCAATGCTTCATGAATATCGTTTCCCAATTTTTCATGATGTTTTTTGCTTTCTTTGAGCAATGCTTTTAAACTATCATCTGAAACATATTCCATCACATCATCAATCGATGTCACAGCCATTTTACTGCCTGCATCACATTCTTTTAATAATTTAATTGTGTCTGAATTTGCCATAACAAAAAAATCCTTTCCGTTTTCCCTTATTATTTGAAAAAACGGAAAGGAATATTCTATCTTCTTGGTTTACATGAACAACCAATTCCAAGTGCACCTTCACCTGTATGACAAGCAATTCCCAATGAAAGTGGATCGCAAAGTACTTCCATGCCTGGGAAATACTCTTTAATCTCTTCTACCCATGCCTTTGTCGTCTCTTCATCGGCACTTGTGGCAGCCATAAGATATATCTCGCCTTTTTCGTAATAGCTGCGGAATACCGTTTCAAAATCGCGCTTCATTGCTTCCAGCATCTCTTTTTTAGCCTTCTTCATTCCACGACATTTTCTAAATGTATCCAATACACCTACATTAAGTGACAGAATTGGTTTGATACTAAGGATTGTCCCAATTGCAGCTGTGGCTGGTGTGATACGTCCGCCATTCTTCAAGTGTTCCAAGGTTTCTACTGCAATATAGATAGACATCTTATCTTTCGATGCTTCCAGAATCTCTTTAATCTCTTTCGCACTATATCCCTCTTCAACTAATTCAATAGCATCTAAGATAGATCTGTGCATTGGTGTAGAAATTCTTCCAATATCAACAACGAAAACTTTATCTTCAAATTCTTCCTCTTGTGCAAGCATCATAGCAGTATTACAAGCTCCGCTAAGCCCGCTGCTAAGAGGCATATATAAAACAGTCTCTGCTTCTTCAAGACCTTCTCTCCAAATATTCATAACAGAATCTGGTGTCGGCTGCGAAGTAGATACTCGTTCTCCTGAATTTAATCTTGCGAAGAAATCTTCTCTAGTAATAGAAATCCCTTCATAAAAGCACTCCTCACCGAAAAAGAATGGCATAGAAAGTATTTTAACTCCCAGTTTTTCGGCTTCTTCATACGAAATTCCACCATAATTATCAGTTATAATTACAATTTTTTTCATAGTACACCCCACTCCTTAAACTGATAAATATTATAGCACTTTCTCCCTATATTTTCTCCATATTCTTAGAAAGTTTATACTTTTTTTATTATTTAATTCTGTATTGCTTAAACCCCTAAAATACCTTAAAATAGAATCAACTGGAGGTAAAAAACTATGAAAAAAGTCATTCGTAATATTGTCATTACTTTACTCATCATAGCGGCTGTTTTAGGTGGAATTGCCCTTTACGCCATGAACTATTATAAAAAAGGAATCGAAGCTGTTTCTGCGGAATCAGAAGAAGTGGAAGTTGTAATTGAAAAAGGACAATCTGCTTATTCTATTCTTATGACATTAAATAAAGCAGGGCTTGTAAAAGACTTGACTTGCGGAAAGATTTACTTAAAACTGAATGATCCTGGTAATCTACAGGCAAATCCATACGTTTTAAATAAAAACATGAGTCTGGAAGAACTATTCTATGAGATAGCACATCCTACTGATGAAAATGTTTTAAGACGTAAAGTAACAATCATAGATGGGTATTCTATTCCTCAGATTGCAGAAAAGATCGCAGAAGCATTTGACATCTCATCAGACGAAGTAATGGACCTTTTGAATGACCCTAAGTTTTTAAATACATTGATCGAAGAATATTGGTTCATCACAGAAGATATTTTACAAGAGGGAATTAAATATCCACTTGAAGGTTATCTTTACCCAGATACGATCGTATTTAATCAGAATGTTTCTCTTGAAGATGTGATTCGTGGTTTTTTGGATATGATGGACGAGTATCTTACTTCTGTCAAATCTTTCCTCGAAGAAAATGAATGGACACCACATCAGTTCCTTACATTTGCATCAATTGTTGAAAGAGAATCTTTATTTGACGAAGACAGACCTAAGATTGCCGGTGTATTTATTAACCGTCTTGAAGAAGATATGTTGCTGCAAAGCGATATCACAGTCAACTACGCATGGGACAGAACAGGTGTAGATGTGACATACGATCACTTGGAAATCGACTCTCCTTACAACACATATATGTACAAAGGTCTCCCAATCGGACCGATTAGTTCTGTATCACCAGTTACTATGAATGCATGTGTAAATTATGAAGATAACGATTATCTCTTCTTCTTCGCAAAAGAAGATGGTACCGTAATCTATAGCACTACACTTTCAGAACATAATGCCGCTGTAGATGCCAACAAATGGTACTAAGCATTGACTTTTTTGTAAAGCAGGCATATAATAAATCCAAACCGATGAGAAAGAGTAAGTAGGTTTTATCCCTTTTTCAACAGAGAGCTGTAGGTGGTGGAATTACAGTGAAAAACATAAGACTGAATGGACTTTCGAGGGCAAATGGAAATGGTTTTACCAGAGTATAGGCGCCGGAGCATGACTCTCCGTAAACAAAGGTCTGCATATGATGGTATGCGT
>JAZQMU010000164.1:0-9007 GCA_045543595.1 Faecalimonas sp. | reverse complement strand
CTCAGGCTATCGAAGCTCTTGTAAAAGGCTTCCAGGAAGGAAACCAGTGTCAGACTTTGCTTGGAGTGACCGGTTCAGGGAAGACGTTCACCATGGCGAATGTCATTGCACAACTGAATAAACCGACGTTAGTGATTGCTCATAATAAAACTTTGGCAGCGCAGCTTTATGGAGAGTTCAAAGAATTCTTCCCAGAGAATCGTGTGGAATATTTTGTATCCTATTACGACTATTACCAGCCGGAAGCTTATGTGCCTTCCTCTGACACATATATCGCGAAAGATTCTTCCATGAACGAGGAGATTGATAAACTGCGCCATTCGGCCACAGCGGCGCTTTCAGAACGTCGAGATGTTATCATCGTTGCCAGTGTTTCCTGTATTTACGGACTTGGTTCTCCGATTGATTACAAGGAGATGGTAATCTCACTGCGTCCAGGTATGATCAAGGACCGCGACGAAGTGATCAAAAAGTTGATTGAGATTCAGTATGACCGTAATGAGATGGATTTCAAGCGCGGTACATTCCGTGTGCGCGGTGATGTGGTAGAGATTTTCCCTGCTGTGACAGATGAGAGAGCAGTGCGCGTGGAATTTTTCGGTGATGAAGTGGACAGAATAACGGAGATTGATGTATTGACAGGGGAGATTAAGTGTGCGCTAGACCACGTTGCGATTTTCCCTGCATCTCATTATGTTGTTTCGGCAGAAGCCATGAATCGTGCAACACATGCCATTGAAGAGGAATTAGAAGAGCAAGTGCGTTACTTTAAGAGTGAAGATAAGCTATTGGAAGCACAGCGTATTGCTGAGCGTACGAATTTTGATGTAGAAATGATGCGTGAGACGGGATTCTGTTCAGGAATCGAGAACTATTCCCGCCACTTGACGGGGTTAAAACCAGGTCAACCACCCCATACTCTTATCGATTTCTTCCCTGATGATTTTATCATTATGATCGACGAGTCCCATATGACAATTCCGCAGATCGGGGCTATGTATTCGGGAGACCGTTCAAGAAAGACTACTTTGGTAAATTATGGATTCCGACTTCCGTCGGCACTTGATAACAGACCATTGAATTTTGGTGAGTTTGAGAGCAAAGTGAATCAGATGCTTTTCGTGTCTGCTACGCCTGCCAAGTATGAGGAACAGAATGAACTTCTCCGCGTGGAACAGATCATTCGCCCGACAGGTCTTTTGGATCCGGAAGTGGAAGTTCGTCCGATCGAAGGCCAGATTGATGACCTGATTGGAGAAGTGAAGAAAGAGATTGCAAAGAAGAATAAGATTTTAATTACGACATTGACAAAGAGAATGGCAGAAGATTTGACGGATTATATGCGTGAGCTTGGCATCCGCGTCAAGTATCTCCATTCAGATATAGATACCTTGGAAAGAACGGAGATCATTCGTGATATGCGTCTGGATGTGTTCGATGTACTTGTGGGGATCAACCTTCTTCGAGAAGGACTTGATATTCCGGAGATTACATTGATCGCGATTTTGGATGCAGATAAAGAAGGGTTCCTCCGTTCGGAAACTTCGTTGATTCAGACGATTGGGCGTGCAGCCCGTAACGTGGATGGTCATGTTATCATGTATGCTGATACGATCACAGATTCCATGAAGCGTGCGATGGACGAGACCGAGCGTAGACGAGGAATCCAGATGAAGTACAATGAGGAACATGGAATCACACCTCAGACAGTGCGAAAGGCAGTACGTGATCTTATCAGCATTTCCAAGAAGGTTGCTCAGAGTGAACTTCAGATGGCGAAGGATCCAGAGTCTATGAGCAAGGAAGAATTAGAAAAATTGATAAAAGATATTTCGAAACAGATGCGAAAGGCTGCAGCGGAACTTAACTTCGAGGCTGCCGCAGAGCTTCGTGACAAGATGATCGAACTGAAGCAGAAATATCAGGAGATAGAGTAGAATATGAAGAATTATATTAGAATACGAGGTGCTTGCGAGCACAATCTGAAAAATATAGATATTGATATTCCAAGAGATGAATTAGTTGTTTTGACTGGGCTTAGTGGATCAGGGAAGTCTTCATTGGCTTTCGATACAATTTACGCCGAAGGTCAGAGAAGATACATGGAATCTTTGTCTTCCTATGCAAGACAATTCCTTGGACAGATGGAGAAGCCAAATGTGGAAAGCATCGAAGGGCTATCACCAGCTATTTCCATTGATCAGAAGACAACAAACCGTAATCCTCGTTCTACAGTGGGGACTGTGACAGAGATTTATGATTATTTCCGTCTTCTTTATGCACGAATTGGGATTCCACATTGTCCAAACTGTGGGAAAGAGATCAAGAAGCAGACAGTAGACCAAATGGTGGATCAGATCATGGATCTCCCTGAGGGTAGTAAGATTCAGCTTCTTGCACCGGTGGTGCGTGGGAAGAAGGGACGTCATGAGAAGCTTTTGGAACGTGCTAAGAAGAGTGGATATGTGCGTGCCCGAATCGATGGAAATCTCTACGAACTTTCGGAAACAATTGAATTAGATAAGAATATCAAGCATACGATTGAGATTATTGTGGACCGTCTTGTAGTGCGTCCAGGTATTGAAAAGAGAATGACAGATTCGATTGAAACGGTTCTTAATCTTGCTGAAGGATTATTGACAGTCGATGTGATCGGCGGAGAGCCAATGCAGTTTAGTCAAAGTTTTTCGTGCCCGGATTGTGGAATCAATATTGAGGAAATCGAACCTCGAAGTTTTTCGTTCAATAATCCGTTTGGTGCTTGTCCAGTTTGCTTTGGACTTGGGTATAAGATGGAATTTGATATAGACCTTATGATACCAGATCAGAGCCTCAGCATCGATGAAGGTGCCATTGTTGTTATGGGATGGCAGTCATGTACAGATGAGAAAAGTTTCTCGAGAGCAATTTTAAACGCTCTTAGTAAAGAATATAATTTCTCATTAAGCACTCCGTTCCAGGATTATCCTCAAGAAGTGAAGGATGTGCTGATTCATGGTACAAACGGAAGAGAAGTGAAAGTTCACTATGTTGGACAAAGAGGTGAAGGGTATTACGACGTCGCATTTGAAGGTTTGATCAAAAATGTGGAGCGTAGATATCGCGAAACATTCTCAGATACAATGAAGGCTGAGTATGAATCATTTATGCAGATTACACCATGTTCTGAATGTGGCGGGCAGCGTTTGAAGAAAGGTGCGTTGGCGGTTACTGTAGGTGGGAAGAACATTTCAGAAATCACAGCACTTTCTATCGAAAAGCTGGAAGAGTTTTTGAATAATTTACAACTGTCTGAAACGCAGCAGATGATCGGAGAGCAGATTCTAAAAGAAATCAAAGCCAGACTTCGTTTCCTGATGAACGTGGGATTAGATTATCTTACATTGTCCAGAGCCACCGGCTCATTGTCTGGCGGGGAAGCCCAGCGTATTCGTCTTGCAACGCAGATTGGTTCTGGATTAGTTGGTGTGGCTTATATTCTGGATGAGCCAAGTATTGGTCTTCATCAGAGAGACAACGATAAGCTTCTTGGAACATTGAAGCATCTCCGCGATTTAGGGAATACCTTGATTGTGGTAGAGCATGATGAAGACACGATGATGGAGGCAGATCACATCGTGGATATTGGCCCGGGGGCTGGTGAGCATGGAGGTATGATCGTTGCCCAGGGAACTGCAAAGGATATTATGGATAATCCTGATTCCATCACGGGTGCTTATCTTAGCCGTAAGATTACAATTCCTGTGCCGGAGACACGCAGGGAACCGAAAGGGTGGCTTACGGTCAAGGGAGCTGCAGAAAACAACTTGAAAAATATAGATGTGGACATACCTTTAGGTGTTATGACATGTGTAACTGGCGTGTCTGGTTCCGGAAAAAGTTCACTTGTAAATGAAATTGTTTACAAAAGTCTTGCAAAGAAGCTGAATCGGGCAAGAACAATCCCAGGAAAACATGCATCCATCGAAGGGGCAGAACAGTTGGATAAGATCATCAACATTGATCAGTCACCAATTGGAAGAACACCTCGTTCCAACCCTGCAACATATACGGGAGTATTCGATATGATACGTGATCTTTTTGCAGCCACTCCTGATGCAAAGGCGAAAGGTTATAAAAAAGGTCGCTTTAGTTTTAATGTTAAAGGCGGACGATGTGAGGCTTGTGCTGGAGATGGTATCTTAAAGATTGAGATGCATTTCCTTCCAGACGTGTATGTACCATGTGAAGTGTGTGGCGGCAAGCGTTATAATCGTGAGACTCTGGATGTGAAGTATAAGGGTAAGAGCATTTACGATGTGCTGAATATGACTGTTGAGGAAGCATTAAAGTTTTTCGAAAATGTACCGAGTATCCGAAGAAAGATGGAGACACTTTATGATGTGGGGCTTTCTTATATCCGTCTCGGACAACCATCTACACAGCTTTCAGGTGGAGAGGCGCAGCGAATCAAACTGGCTACGGAACTTAGCAAGAGAAGTACAGGGAAAACGATCTATGTGCTGGATGAGCCGACGACGGGACTTCATTTTGCAGATGTCCATAAGTTGACAGATATCCTCAGACGTCTCACGGAGGATGGCAATACAGTTGTGGTTATCGAACATAATCTGGATGTGATTAAGACTGCAGATTATATCATCGATATTGGCCCGGAAGGCGGCGATAAAGGCGGTACTATTGTGGCTACGGGTACGCCGGAAGAGGTGGCTGAGAACTCAGATTCTTACACGGGATATTATATAAAGCGTGAATTAACACGATAATCCTTAAGAAATGCTGAAAATCGCAAAAAAAGACTTTCCATTTATATGAAATTCAATTATAATATTATGGATATATGTTGAGATATGATAGTTGAGACGAAAGATAATGAATAGATGAGAGCATTGAAAGGAGAAACTAAATGGCAGTAACAGATATCGGAATCGATTTGGGAACAGCCAGTGTTCTGGTGTACGTAAAGGGGAAAGGCGTTGTTTTAAAAGAACCTTCAGTAGTTGCGTTCGACAGAGATACGAATGTGATCAAAGCGATCGGGGAAGAAGCAAGATTAATGCTTGGTAGAACACCTGGTAATATCGTTGCGGTAAGACCTTTAAGACAAGGTGTTATCTCAGATTACACAGTGACAGAAAAGATGATCAAATATTTTGTACAAAAAGCAGTTGGTACAAGAATTTTCAAAAAACCACGTATCAGCATCTGTGTACCAAGTGGTGTAACAGAAGTTGAGAAGAAAGCAGTAGAGGATGCTGGATACGCAGCAGGTGCAAGATCAGTACATTTGATCGAAGAACCAGTTGCAGCAGCGATCGGTGCAGGAATTGATATTGCAAAACCATGTGGAAATATGATCGTAGATATCGGTGGAGGTACATCAGATATTGCAGTTATTTCACTTGGCGGAACAGTAGTTAATACATCAATCAAGGTTGCAGGAGACGATTTCGACGAAGCAATCGTTCGTTATATGCGTAAAAAGCACAACTTACTTATCGGGGAACGTACAGCGGAAGATATCAAGATCCGTATTGGTACAACATATCCATTAGTAGAAGACGAAGTGATCGAAGTTCGTGGACGTAACTTAGTGACAGGTCTTCCTAAGACAGTGGCAGTTTCTTCTTCAGAAACAATGGAAGCTCTTGCTGAACCAGCAGGACAGATTGTGGAAGCTGTTATTGAAGTACTTGAAAAGACTCCACCGGAATTATCAGCAGATATCCTTGATAGAGGTATCGTGCTTACAGGTGGCGGTGCTTTACTTCGTGGTTTGGAAGAATTAATTGAAGAAAAGACAGGAATCAACACTATGACAGCAGAAGATCCAATGAAAGTAGTTGCGATCGGTACAGGTCAGTTTGTAGAGTTTATGTCTTAATGAAAGAATCTAAGGGGCTGCATTTTGCAGTCCCTTTTTATATCAAATTGAGTAGGAGGGAAACGTGGCTGAAATAATCAAAGGTTATGTGGACCATATTGTTTTTCGCAATGAGGACAATGGATATACGGTATTTCAATTGAATAATGATGATGGAGAATTGACCTGTGTGGGTTCTTTTCCGTACATCAGTGAAGGAGAATTGCTGGAACTGACGGGAGAATATGTAACTCATAATACATATGGCCTTCAGCTTCAGGTGTCTTCCTTTGAGGTGAAAGAGCCGGAAGATTTGATCTCGATTGAGCGATATCTGGGTTCGGGTGCGATCAAAGGTCTGGGTACTGCTTTGGCAGGAAGAATCGTGCGCAAATTTAAAGGGGATACCTTCCGTGTGATTGAAGAAGAACCGGAACGTTTGGCTGAAGTGAAGGGAATTAGTGAAAGGAAAGCCATGGAGATCGCTTCCCAGGTGGAAGAGAAGAAGGATATGCGAAAGGCCATGATCTATTTGCAGAAATATGGAATTACATTGGCTCTTTCTGCAAAGATATATGAGCACTATGGTCAGAATGTGTATCGCGTTATGGAGGAAAACCCATACCAGATCGCAGATCATGTTCCAGGTGTGGGATTCAAGACAGCTGATGAGATCGCGAGAAGAATCGGGATACACACAGATTCAGATTACCGGATCCGCAGTGGGATTTTCTATGTGCTTTTACAGGCAACAAACGATGGACATGTTTATCTTCCAGAAAGCGAAGTGTTATATCGTACGAAATTATTGTTGGAATTGGAACTGGATGATATCTCTAATTATCTAATGGATCTGGCAATTGAGAAAAAGATAGTGATGCTTGACAGGGAGGAAAAAGAACGCTTGGTTTATCCTTCTCAGTATTATTATATGGAACTGAATACGGCAAAGATGCTCCTTGATCTGGATGTGAAGTACGATGTGGCAGAAGTGGCGATTGAACAGAGATTGCGTCAGATAGAGAAGAATGCGGACTTGCAGCTGGATGATATGCAGAGACAGGCGGTGATCACAGCTGCGAGAAATGGTTTAGTAATCTTAACTGGGGGACCAGGAACTGGAAAGACAACGACCATCAATGCCATGATTCATTTCTTTGAAAGCGAAGGGATGGATATTTATCTGGCAGCGCCAACGGGACGCGCTGCGAAACGTATGACAGAAGCAACAGGGTATGAGGCGAAAACCATTCACAGAATGTTGGAGCTTGCCCATATGCCGGAAAATACAGATGCTCGTATGTTTTATGGTCGAAATGAGGAGAATCCACTTGAGGCGGATGTGATCATCATCGATGAGATGTCTATGGTAGATCTTCCACTGATGCATGTACTTTTGAAGGCAATCTTAGTTGGTACCAGAGTCATCTTAGTGGGGGACAAAGACCAGTTGCCATCCGTAGGGGCAGGAAGTGTATTGAAAGATCTGATTGAATCTAAGTGTTTTCCGGTGATCACATTGACAAAGATCTTTCGCCAGGCAGAGCAGAGCGATATCGTGGTAAATGCCCATAAGATCAACCGAGGGGAAGAAGTGATCTTAGACAACAAGAGTATGGATTTCTTTTTCCTGAAACGTCACGAAGCAGACGTGATCATCAGTGTGGTATTGACATTGATCCAGAAGAAACTCCCGAAGTTTGTAGATTGCGACATGCTGGATATTCAGGTGCTTACGCCGATGCGAAAAGGACTTCTGGGAGTGGAACGACTAAACAATATTATGCAGCAGTATCTGAATCCGCCAGATCCTAAGAAAGACGAAAAAGAATTCGGCGACAAATTATTCCGTGTTGGGGATAAGGTGATGCAGATTAAGAATAACTATCAACTAGAGTGGGAGATTGCAACAAAGTATGGGCTTGTGGTTGACAGTGGTGTCGGAGTGTTCAACGGGGATATCGGAAGGATTGTGGAGATTAATCATTACACAGAGACTTTGGAAGTGGAGTTTGAGGAGAAGAAGCGCATCAAATATCCATTCCAGATGTTGGAAGAGTTGGAACTTGCTTACGCAGTTACAGTTCATAAGTCCCAGGGAAGTGAATATCCGGCAGTGATCATTCCGTTGCTTCAGGGGCCAAGACAACTTTATCATCGTAACCTGATCTATACAGCAGTTACGAGAGCAAAAAAATGCGTGACGCTTGTGGGGAGCGACAGCGTATTTCAAGAGATGATTCAGAATGTACATGAGCAGAACCGCTACACAAGTCTGGCGGATCGTCTCCAGGAAATGATGTAAGAGTCCAAAAAGAATTTGAAGAAATTATATAAAATGTTTGATAGATGTTTGAGGGTTATATACCCTCAAACATGTTATTTTTGTGGGAAAATAAATAAAACTCCTATCTGTGACACATGCAAGGAGAAAATTGTTTATATTAATGAACCACGTTGTAAGAAATGTGGAAAACCGATCCGCTATTTGGAAAAAGAGTTTTGTGAGGACTGCCAAAAAAGAAAGTTTTCTTATGAACAAGGAAGAAGTATATGGCTTCACAAAGGTCCAGTGGCATGGTCAGTTTATCAATTCAAGTATCATAACCGCAGAATATTTGGCGAATTTTATGCAAAAGAATTGTGGAGACTTTATGGAGATAAGATGAAAGAATGGGGAGTAGAATGTATCATTCCCGTACCGCTTCATCCAAAAAGACGACGACAACGCGGGTATAATCAGGCGGAAATTATAGCAGGATTTCTAGGGGATTATGCAGGACTTCCTGTTTGCAGGAATGCTGTCAGGAGGGTGCGTTACACGGAACGGCAGAAAAAGCTGGATAATCGTGAAAGACGTAAGAACCTAAAAGATGCATTTCAAGTTTCAGAAAAATGGAAACCAGTAAAAAAGGTGTTGCTGATCGATGACATTTATACGACAGGGAACACAATTGATGAAATTTCACAAAAATTAAGAGGTCATGGGGTTGAAAAAATATGGTTTTTGACCATAAGTATTGGACAAGGTTTCTAATATTGTGCTATACTTAATTAATAATGTATATTAGGCAGAATATGTTTAGAGGTGACAGTTATGTTAAACGAAAAACGTGTAAAGCATATGGTGAAACTTGCAATGTA
>JAZQMU010000163.1:0-4174 GCA_045543595.1 Faecalimonas sp. | reverse complement strand
TTGGATTATCCTTGTTCAGTTGGCTAAAACCTGTTGATGAGTTTTCGGATAGTGAGAGACGATTTTTGAAGCAATTTCCGGAACTGAGTGTTGAAACAGTGGTAAAAGGAACGTTTATGAGTGATTTTGAAAGCTACACTTTGGACCAGTTTCCGTTCCGCGATATGTTTCGTGGTGTCAAATCTGCTCTGGCAAACGGTTTGTTCCATCAGCAGGATAATAATGATCTGTATAAAGAAGACGGATACATCGTATCAATGGAATATCCTGCAAATCCAGAGTCTCTGGACTGGGCAGCAAGTCGCTTTGAAAATGTGTATAACATGTATTTGAAAGACAGTCAGACAAATATATATTTCTCAGTGATCCCAGATAAGAATTATTTTTTGGGAGAAAAAAGTGGGCATTTAACAATTGACTATGATTCTTTTATCGATAAAATGGTACAGAAAGTTCCATATATGACGTACATTGATATTCTGGATACGTTGACGATAGAGAGTTATTATAAGACAGACAGTCATTGGAAACAGACAGAACTTTTGGGAACAGCCCAGAATCTTGCAGAGGGAATGGGAGTTTCCCTGCAGCAGAAGTATGAAACAGTCGTTTTAGACAAGCCGTTTTATGGCGTATACTATGGCCAGTTGGCGTTGCCTGGAGAGGGAGATGAATTAGCATATCTGAACAACGAAATTCTTGACCAATGTATTGTCTATGACTATCAGAATGAGAAAGAGATTTCAGTTTATGATCTGGAAAAGGTTGATGAAAAGGATCCATATGAGATGTTCCTTGGAGGTCCCCTTTCATTGATCGAAATTGTGAATCCGAATGCAAAGACGGACAAAGAATTGGTTGTGTTCAGAGATTCTTTCGGTAGCAGTCTTGTACCGCTTTTGGCAGAAGGATATCAGAAGATTACACTGGTTGATATCCGTTATATTCAGAGTGCTCTTTTGGAAAAATATATTTCTTTTGAAAGTCAGGATGTGCTTTTTATTTATAGCACATCGGTGCTTAATAATAGCAACACGATTAAATAAACAGAATGCCTTGGAATGTAGATTCCGGGGCATTTTTTGTTGAAAAGTCCAGACTTGAATGTATTTCCGGAATATCATATAATGAGAAGAGAGTTGCTTTTTGGGGGAAAACATGAAGATAAAAATTAAAGAAAAAAGTTTCGATGAAGTTTTGGCAATGCCAAAGCGCAAGAACCGTAAACCTGTGAAACAGTTAGGAATTCTTAGAAAAGTATTGCAGCTAGTGTGTACAGTGAATTTATGGTTCCTGGGATTTAAAGTGGAAAAACAGGGCATGGAAAAACTGGGGAAAGATGAACCGTGTTTAGTTCTTATGAACCATTCTAGTTTTGTGGATTTGAAAATCGTTTTCAAATTATTGGGAGACAGACCATTTAACATCGTGTGTACTACAGATGGATTTGTTGGGAAGAATTTCCTTATGAGATTACTTGGCTGTATTCCTACCAGAAAGTTCATTTCCGATACAAATCTTGTGAGAGATATGGTTTATGCAACAAAGAATTTGAAGAGTTCTATACTTATGTATCCGGAGGCTAGTTATAGCTTTGATGGAACTGCAACACCGCTTCCAGACAGTATTGGAAGATGCATTAAGATGCTGGGAGTTCCAGTAATTATGATCACTACATATGGAGCATTTGCCAGAGATCCGCTTTATAACGGACTTAGAATACGTAAGGTGAAAGTCTCTGCAAAGATGGAATATTTGCTTTCTGCAGAAGAGGTAAAGGAAAAGTCTGCAGCAGATATCCATAGGATGATTGACAAGTGCTTTTCTTTTGATAATTTCCGCTGGCAGCAGGAAAATAAAATCCGTATCAAAGAAAAGTTTCGTGCAGAAGGACTAAACCGTGTTCTTTATAAATGTCCACATTGCAAGACAGAAGGAAAAATGTTTGGGGAAAACACAAAGCTTATCTGCAACAGTTGTGGAAAAGAATACGAACTCACGGAATACGGATTTATCCGTGCAATTCAGGGAGAGACAGAGTTTAATCATGTGCCAGACTGGTATAGCTGGGAACGTTCCTGTGTGAAAGAAGAACTTTTAGATGGTTCTTATGAATTGAATGTACCTGTGGACATTTGTGTGATGATAGATACTAAGTGTGTATACCGAGTAGGAGAAGGTGTTTTGAAACACACAGCAGACGGTTTCCATCTGACAGGTTGTGATGGTAAGATCGATTATTTGCAAAAACCAATGTCATCGTACAGTTTGTATTCAGATTACTATTGGTACGAAGTGGGCGATGTGATCTGTATTGGTGACAACAATATGCTATATTACTGTTTCCCAAAAGAAGGCGGGGACATTGTGGCAAAGACAAGACTTGCTACAGAGGAATTATACAAGATAACTAAAAGGAAAAAGAAACATGAAAATTCTTAGTGTAAGTGCGCAAAAGCCAGACAGCACAGGCAGCGGGGTTTACTTGACGGAACTGGTGAATGGGTTCAAGAAACTGGGTCATGAACAAGCTGTTATTGCAGGCATCGTGAAAGAAGATCAGGTTGTTTTGCCTGAAGGCGTAGAGTTTTATCCAGTTTATTATAAAAGTGAGAGTATGCCATTTCCAGTTTGCGGTATGTCAGATGAGATGCCATATGAAAGTACACGTTACTGTGATATGACAGAACAGATGACGAAGCAGTATCGAGACACATTTTCAAAACATGTGAGTCGTGTAGTAGAGGAATTTGAACCGGATATCATATTCTGTCATCACTTGTATTTTCTTACATCTCTGATTCGCAGCAAATATCCTGATAAAAAGGTGTTCGGGATATGTCATGGGTCGGACATGCGTCAGATAAAAAAGAATGTTTGGCAAAGAGAGTTTGTAAGAGAGCAGATTCCAAAACTCAGCAGTATTTTTGCATTACACGAAGAACAGAAGAAAGAGATTTGTGTTTATTATGGATGTGATGATGAGCATGTCAAGGTTATTGGGACAGGCTATAATCGCGATATTTTTCGTATTATAAAGAATAAACAGGCGAAAGATGAATTACATCTGATTTTTGCAGGAAAGATTTCAGAAAAAAAAGGTGTAAAAAGTTTGATAAAAGCGATGGAATACCTGAAAGGGGAGAACGTTGTTTTGAAATTGGCAGGAGGGGCAGGAAATGCGTCAGAGTATGCTGAGATTGAGGAATTGGCAAGACAGTGCTCTTGTAAAGTTCGTTTTCTTGGGAAACTAACGCAGGAAGAACTTGCTGCTGAGACAAATAACAGTGATGTATTTGTGTTACCATCGTTTTACGAGGGATTGCCTCTCGTTATCATAGAAGCAATGGCTTGTGGGGCGAAAGTCGTATGTACGGACTTGCCAGGAATCAAGCCATGGATAAACAAAGCACTTCCAGGAAACGGAATTGTTTTTGTGGAACCACCAAAGATGCAGAATGAGGATGAACCTTTAGAAGAAAATCTTCCAAAGTTTGAAAAAGAACTGGCGGAGGCAATTATAAAAGCAAAAGATCAGGAGACACCTTCAAAAGAAATTTTAGAAAAGATATCCTGGGATGGATTATGTGAGAGATTAATACAATTTTGGGGAGAATAGGAGATTGGTTAGTATGGGAAGTCACATGAAAGAAGCAATTGAACAAATGCAGCGAAAAGAGGAGACTGGACTCAATTATTTGTATGCCAAAACATTTAATTATGTTTATCTTCGCGCGAAAAGTGTACTTAAGAAGGAAACGGACATTCAGAAATTGATGAAGGAAGTTTACACGCAAGCATTTGTGTCTGCAGGGCAGATTAAGGAAGAAGAGATGTATGAGTGGTTGGGAAAACTGACATACTCTCAAGGTGCGAAATCTTTTAGAAAGAAAAAAGCCAGAGAAGCAACTGCATTAGAGTTTGAAAAAAATGATCTGATAAGTGGCAAGAATGCGAATAGTGCTTCTATCGTAGAGGTTGTGGGTAAAGCAATAGATCAACTTCCGGAATTATATCAGGCAACATTTTATGCATTCTACTATGACTGCATGAATGTTGTTGACATTGCAGAGATGATGGATTGCTCGGTTGGAGTGATTTTGTATCGTTTAAATTACACGGCGAAATTCTTGAAGGAAGCTTGCGTACTTTACAACGAGGAAACTGGAAAAGA
>JAZQMU010000162.1:0-4859 GCA_045543595.1 Faecalimonas sp. | reverse complement strand
CTAAAATCGCCTGCTGAAATCATTTATTTTCCTCCTTATATTAACCCACGGCACCAGCCTCTGGGCATGCTTATAGCATAATATTCGTCTTTCACTCATACAATTTTATACTATACTGTATGATTTTTCAAGCATTTTTTTCTTTTACTCTACATATAGTATCATATTTATAAAATTTGTCCAAATTCCACTACTTCGTGATTTGGTCCTAACACATTAAAGAAGCGAATCCCATTATCCCAGAATGGAAGTGAACGGATTCCTGCATCTAAAATTTCAAAACCTGCTTCTTTCGCAAGTTCATATACCGCGTCAATATCATTCACATCGATACAGACATGATCGATAGCACCATTTTTCATAACCGCTTGATGGTTTTCATATGTTTCGATCACAAGACCTGCTTGTTTCAAGAATACTACACGGTCTCCTTCGTTTTCTGTATCCAAAGCAATCTCAAATCCAATCTTCTGATAAAAATCTAAAGTAGCTTTCATGTCATTTGTAGGAAGACCTAAATGTTGTAAACCTGTTACATATTGTTTGAATTCGCTCATGTTATTTCTCCTTTTCGTTCGTTCTTATTAACTTGATAATACCAAAAATCTTATCTGTTTTCTAGCAAATGATGAATCATTTCCAAAGTTTCTTTCAGTTCAACTGCTGGAATCTGTCCTGGCGCTGAAACCTGTCCAGAAGAACCAAATGTGATAGCTGATCCGAAAATTTCTCCGGATATTCTGCTTATCATTCCTAATTTGGACATGGACATTGTAACTACAGGTTGTTTTGCATATTCTGACACCATGGTTTCTGTAGCTGCCAGCAATGTTATAACATCTTTCTTTGTTTGCGGCATAACTGCCATCTTTATAATATCTGCCCCTGAAGCTTGAATCTTACAAAGTGTTTCTACGATTTCTTTTTGAGATGGTGTTTTGTCAAAATCATGATATGAACCGATTACTTTCACACCCTTCTCGTGAGCATAAGAAACCAAACAATCAACAATATCAGATTCTCTAAATGCTTCCACATCAATCAAGTCTGCATAGCCACTTTCAACTACTGCTTGATTCAGTTCTTGGTAAACTTCTGCAGATATTTCTTGTTCTCCACCTTCTATCGCTGTTCGGAATGTAAAAAGAATTGGCGTTTCTCCTAAAATACTCCGAAGTCCAGCCAACACAGTATTTACCTTTCCAAACTCAAATATCTCCTGAAAGAAATCACCTCTCCACTCTACTAGATCTTTTGGCAGATTTCGAAGTTTCTCCGCCTCACAAAGAATCTCTTCTACGGTTTTTCCAACAATCGGAACACATATTTTAGGAATTCCTTCCCCTATCTTTACATCTCTGATAACTACTGGATTCATAGTCTTTTCCTCCAAGTTTTTCTAAAAACATCATAAAGCAATTCCATTTGAATTTCAACAACCCCTTGCATTTTGACTTATTTGCACGTAAAGTAAATTTATCAAATATAACGGAGTAAAAATCAACATGAAACAACTTGCAGAAAATAAGAGATTGCTTTGCCTTTTGGGAAGTCCTGTTTCTCACAGCAAATCTCCCCTTATACATAACGAAGGTTTTAAACAATTGAATTTAGATTATCACTATCGCACTTTTGATGTGGGTATTGAAAGCTTAGGAGAAACTATTTGTGAACTTCGCGCTCTGAATGCCCGCGGTTTCAACCTGACCATGCCTAACAAAACTGCCGCTTGTCAATATTGTGATAAGTTGTCTTCTGCTGCAGAAATCATCGGTGCTATCAATACGGTAGTAAATGACGATGGAGTTCTCACAGGCTATGCGACAGATGGTATTGGTTTTATGCGCGCTATTAAAAATACCGGTCTTGATATGGTTGGCAAAAAAATGACACTTCTCGGGACTGGTGGCGCTGCCACTGCAATCTTTGTCCAGGCTGCCTTAGACGGAGTTTCCGAAATCTCGATTTTTAACCGCCGTGGAACTTCTTTCGACAGAGCAAATAAGATTATTGAAACTTTAAAAGAAAAATCGAGTTGTAAGATCAAATTATATGATTACGAAAATGAATCTGTTCTTCGAACAGAAATCTCTGAAAGTCAGCTTTTAGTTAATGGAACTTCCGTAGGAATGGCTCCAAACACAAACAGTTCTTTGATTACTGACCCGGTTATGTTTCACAAAGAGCTTTTGGTTGCAGATATTATCTATCACCCTGAAGAAACATTGTTTCTTAAACTTGCAAGAGAGGCCGGCTGCCAGACACAAAACGGTCTGAACATGTTACTTTATCAAGCTGCCGAAGCCTTTAAGCTTTGGACAGGCAAAGAATTACCTATAGAACTCATAAAAGAAAAATATTTTTAAATTAAAAAGCCACATATCCCGATTGTGGATATGTGGCATCTTTTTATTTCTTGCTTCTCTTGTAGAAAAATAACACAATTGCTTCTAATCTTCTCTTGAAAACAATCTGAATCTCTTCCTTTGGATGAATTGGTTTTACCAAGATGTTACGAAGTCCTGTACGTTTTGCGCCCCATACATCTGTAAAAAGTTGATCTCCAACGAAAATTGTATTCGACAAGTCTGTGCCCATGATTTCCATGGCTTTCTTATAGTTCTTTGTAGATGGCTTATGAGCATCATAGATGAAGTTCACATTCACATCTTTATTGAACATTTCAACACGCTCAATCTGATTATTAGAAAGCAGACAACAATTGAATCCGATTTTCTTCAATCTTTCAAATAATTTAATAGCACGTACATCTGCAGGTGCGCCATGTGGCACAAGTGTATTATCAATATCAAAGATCAAGCCTCTATAGCCTTCTTCATATAATTTTTCAAATGGAATCACATATGTAGACATTACATATTCGTCTGGAAAAAATGTTTCAAACATAGTTATATCTCCTTTTTATTGTATTCTTTCTAAAACTTCATTGCAGATATCTTTCACGCTCTTTCCATCTGTATTCACTACTATATCTGCCGCCGATTCATACTTTGGTTGTCTTTCTTTCATCATATTCTGAATAAATGTCACGTTTTTATTCCCAATTAACAACGGACGATTTTCATCATCTTTTACACGTTCAAAAATCGTTTCCGGAGAAGCAGTCAACCACACTACCACTCCATCTTTCTTCATGGCAAGTACATTTTCCTCTCTCAGAACAACACCGCCTCCACAGGACACCACCACATTTTCCATAGCTTGTATATCATATAAAAGCTGTGTTTCCGATTCACGAAAATACTTTTCACCCTTCTTTTCAAAAATATCCGGAATGCTTATGCCCTCTTTTCTCACGATTTCTTCGTCCATCTCAATCACAGTCATACCGTGAACTTGACTCATATGAGAGGATATTGCACTTTTTCCGCATCCCATGAACCCGATCAGAAAAATGTTTTTCATTCTACTTTGCCTCCAGCACATTTTTCACATCATATTTAAACTTTTCCCAAGCACCTTCGTCTTCTACGAAATACTTCGGACATATCTTACCTGTAATATCATAATGACGGATAACATCCAGCTCTGTCAATCCAAATTTTTCACAAAGCCACGCAGTCAGCTCAACTAGTGAATCATAGGTAGCTTCTGAGTATCTTCCGTCTTCTTCATAATGACAAGTTTCAATTGAAACGGTGTCAATATTACGATCATTTGATGCATAGGCAAGTTCCCAGGTTGGCACACATTGAACGATCTCTCCCTCTAATCCCACAATAAAATGGCTGCTTGCTTTTGTAGCACCAGTGTCTTTTAACCCTTCAAAATAGTTTCTATTTTGCATTGCTGTTGTTCCAGGATTGGCTGTGTAGTGGATTACAATATTGCGAATCTTCTCACTTTGTGTTCCCGGTCTCGAATATGGATTGATCGTCAAAAGCTGGATGTCTAGTTCTGGCTGTTCTAGTGACATCTTCTCCGCATCTCGCTCAACATACTTACTATTAAATGGCCCAATATCCAGATAATACATTCCTACTACAATTGCTACCATCATAATGATGATTACAGATGTCAAACGTATAATAATCTGTATTTTTCGTTTTCTTCGTCTGATACTGTATCTTTTTGATTCTCTTTTCATCATACTCCCTCTTTCGTATGACAACATTCTACCACAATAATATGCAAAAAATACTTACTTTTTCCTTAAGAGTGTTTTAAAAAAGAGAAGCATCTCTTATGCTTCTCTAAAAATATACTTTTCTTGGCGATGTCAACTTCAACTCAGTCAGAAATTCTTCATTAGGCTCAAAAACGACACGCGCTCTTCGTCCTTTGTGATTAATTACCATCTGATATGTTGTAATTCCTTTTCGGCGAGAACTATAATTATATTTCTTCAGTTTACGATATTGCTGCACTTCAAGCGAGCCTGTCGGTGCGATCACTTCTATTTCATGAAGCCCAGTGGAAATCAGATGTTTTCTCTGTGTTTTCGACATGATTTTATCAATATCAATATTTCCATTAAAGAAAACATACTCATATTCAATATTCATCACTCTGAAATATTTTATAATTCCCACAAGAATTGCCAGCGGTACGATTACCCAAATTAGAGATATGGACATCAACATAACGGATGCGCATCCTCCAACAACCAACAATACCTTCAACAAACTGGAAGGCTTCGTATTTTTTCTCTTCACCAATTGTTCTATATATGAATCTCTCATAACCATCCCTCAGATCTCATTTTTTTCATTGTATCATATCTGAGGCAATTTTGCACATAAAAAACGTCTGACTTTTCCAGTCAGACGTTTCTATTCAGATTACATCATTCCCATTCCGCCAGCAGGCATTGCTGGAGTTTCTTCTTTGATGTTTGC
>JAZQMU010000161.1:0-11567 GCA_045543595.1 Faecalimonas sp. | reverse complement strand
CTTCGTTCGACTTGCATGTGTTAAGCACGCCGCCAGCGTTCATCCTGAGCCAGGATCAAACTCTCGTTAAAAGTGTTTGTTTCCAGTCCAGAATCACAACTAGCAATTCTTTCCTTACTTTACTGTTTTTGGTTCATCTTTCAGATGTCCGTTTTGAATTATTCTCTTTAAAGAATTTTCAGGTTTTGTCTTTGTCATCTATTGTTCAATTATCAATGTTCTTTGTTATCGACTCGCGACAACTTCTTCACTTTATCATAGTTTTTTTATCTTGTCAACATGTTTTTTTAACTTTTTTTAAAAAACTTTTTTGACTCGATTTTTTTAAAAAGCGGAGAAAGAGGGATTTGAACCCTCGCGCCGGTCACCCGACCTACACCCTTAGCAGGGGCGCCTCTTCGGCCTCTTGAGTATTTCTCCGAACTTCTTATAACATATGATTTTCACGCCGCTGTTCACAGCGCAAGATTTATTATAATGGCGCTATTTTGAATTGTCAACAACTTTTTTTATAAATTTTTATAATCTTCAAAACGCCCCAATATATAGAAATAATCCGACAATCGGTTCATATATTGTATAGCCAAAATGTCCAGATTATATTCCTTTTGTATTTTCCAGAAATAACGCTCTGCTTTTCTTGCTGCCATTCTTGCTAAATCCAGTCTCGCAGAAACTTCATTATCTCCATAAAGAACTAATTTCTTTTCTCTTTCAAAACTGTTTTCTATTTTATCAATCTTTTCTTCCAATGCATGTATTTCATCTTCATCTACCTGATACATCGGATTATCGCCATCTGCTATCCCGGCCATGATAAACATTAACTCTTTTTGAATATCAGAAAGTTCTTTTTTTAATTCTTCTTCAACGACTACTTTTGCAAAACCAATAAATGAACTTAATTCATCGATAGTTCCTAATAATTCTATTCTTTCATCTGATTTTGAAACTTCGATTTCATTTATAAGAGAAGTTTTTCCTTTGTCACCTTTTCTAGTATATATCTTCATATATTAATCCTCTCTATGCTTTTCAATTGTTTCAACGATTCTTCTGCGAACTTCTTCTGCAATCTCTGTTGTTTTCATATCTTTATATTCTTCATAATACATTGGTTCCAGAAAATGTACTTGCACCGCAACTGGTTTAATACTGTTCGTATCGAAAGGTTTAAAAGAGTCAATTAAAGCAATAGGAACAATCGGACATTTTGTCTTTGTGGCTGCTTTAAAACTTCCACCTTTAAATTCCCCAACATTATTTCCATCTTTTGATCTTGTTCCCTCTGGAAAAATTAAATAGTTTCGACCTTTCTTCACTTCATCTGCAACCGACATGATCACTTTCATCGATTGTCTAACATCATCTCTGTCTATAAAGAAAGCTTTCATACAACTTGCAATCTGTTTGATAAATGGCACATCTTTTAATTCAATCTTATAAATACAAGATACAGGCTTTGGACAAACATGAATAATTGCTAACATATCGTACATACCTTGGTGGTTTGGAAAAAACATAAACCCATTTTTTTTTGGAATATTATCAAGACCAAAAGCTTTAATTTCAACATTTCCACCGATGTTTGCTCTTTTTACAATATATTTGAACATCTTGTTATGTTGTTCGTCCGTAAATTTTTCTGGATGCTTTGCCATATAACACAATTTGATCCACATGGCAGGAACTCTAAAGATATTTCTAAATACCATTAATAATATTCTTTTCATACAAATTTTCTCCTTTACAGTCAATTACCACGATCACTGGAAAATCTTTTACATTCAACTTGCGAATTGCTTCTGGACCAAGGTCTTCATAAGCAATCTCTTCTGAATCCGTGATACATTTTGAAAGCAATGCTCCCGCCCCTCCAACGGCTGCAAAATAAACGGCTTCATTTTTGACAATTGCATCGATCACTTCCTGACTTCTTTTTCCCTTTCCGATCATACCGCCTAATTTCATATCCAAAAGCTGAGGTGCATATTTATCCATGCGACTGGATGTAGTAGGTCCTGCTGATCCAATCGGACGTCCTTCTCTCGCTGGAGAAGGACCCATATAATAAATAATCTGATCTTTTACATCTATAGGAAGCTTCTCTCCGTTTTGGAGAGCTTCTTGCATTCTTTTGTGCGCAGCATCACGGGCGGTATAAATCGTTCCAGATATATATACATAATCTCCTGACTTTAAATCTTTTATTATTTCTCTATTCAAAGGTGCATTTATATGTTTTTCCATAAAATCTCCTACAATACACGTCCTACATGACGATTTACATGACAACAGATATTCACGGCAACAGGAAGACCCGCAATATGTGTAGCATATGTATTGATATGAACAGCCAAAGCTGTCACTTTTCCGCCTAACCCTGCTGGTCCAATACCAAGTCCGTTTATTTCATCTAATAATTCTTTCTCTAACTCTTCTACATAAGAAATAGAGGAATGTGTCCCTGTTTCTCTCGTGAGCGCTTCTTTTGCCAGAAGTGCACACTTTTCAAAAGTACCTCCAATCCCTACTCCTACTACCATAGGTGGACACGCATTAGGTCCTGCATCTTTTACAGTTTGAAGAATGGCATTCTTTACACCCTCTATGCCGTCTGATGGCTTTAACATGAATACGCGACTCATGTTTTCGCTTCCGAATCCTTTTGGAGCTACTTTTATTTTTACCTGATCACCTGGAACAATTTTATAATGAATAATAGCAGGTGTATTATCGTTTGTATTTTCTCGGATCAGAGGATCGCTTACAACTGATTTTCTCAGATAACCCTCTATGTATCCTTTTCTCACACCTTCGTTAATTGCTTCTTCCAGAGATCCACCTTCCAAATGTACATCCTGACCAATTTCCATAAAGATAACAGCCATACCAGTATCCTGGCATATAGGAATCATTTCTTTAGCGGCTATTTCCATATTTTCCTGCAATTGGCCTAGAATCTGTTTTCCTAAAACACTGTTTTCGTTCTCCAAAGCTTTCTTTAAAGCAATATTCATATCTGTTGAAAGAAAATGATTTGCCTCTATACACATTTCCTTTATATTCTTTGTAATTTCATTTACATGAATCGTACGCATCTTACACGCCTCCATTTTCGGTCGTTCTTATATTATAATAGATAAAAAATAAAGATTCAATAATCCTCTGGTCTGTTGTGTTTTCTTAATGTTAAGATTATAATTAGTTTATAAATATTTTACGGAAAGAAGGTTTTTACATGGTAAAGAATGTAAATATTGAAGAACTTCAGAAAGATGCAGTAGAAATTTTTACAAGTGGTTTTGCTTGTTCTGAATCTGTTATTTTTGCTATTCGCAAACATTTTGAAATTGATTTATCGGATGACGCGATTGCAATGAGTTCAGGATTCCCATGGGGTCTTGGCGGAGGCGGATGTATCTGTGGTGCATTGGCAGGCGGTACAATGATGATTGGTTATTTCTTTGGAAGACGTACACCTGGAGATCCAAAGATCAATAAATGCTTTGAGCTTACAAAAGAACTTCATGATTACTTTAAAGCTACTAACGGAGCTTCCTGCTGTAGAGTACTTATTAAAGACTATCCAGATCGCAATTCACAAGAAAGAAAGATTCACTGTATCGAAATGGTGAAAACCACTGTTGCAAAAACAGCTGAAATCATTATGAGAGAATTAAATTAGTAATTTTACACAAAAATAAGTGGTAAACAATTTTGTTTACCACTTATTTTTTATGATTTTATTCTTCTGTTTCTTGAATTTCTTCTTCAGATTCTTCTTGTGTTTCTCTAACTTTTGCAATACTTGCAACTTTTGAGTTTTCTTGTAAATTAATTAGTTTCACACCTGAAGTTATACGACCTAAAACTGAAATTCCACTACATTCCATACGGATAATAATACCTTCTGTGTTAATGATCATAAGCTCATTTTCTTCGTTTACAGATTTTGCACCCACAACTTCGCCAGTCTTATCTGTAATCTTATAACACTTCACACCTTTACCGCCTCGGTTCTGCACTGTAAATTCTGAAATATCTGTACGTTTACCCATACCTTTTTCAGATACGATCAATAAGTAATCACCTTGAATATCTAATTGCATTGCTACAACTTCATCTTCATCCACAAGGTTGATACCACGAACACCCATAGATGTTCTTCCTGTTGGACGTACATCTTTTTCATCAAAACGAATACATTGTCCATATTTTGTAACAAGGAATACATCTCTGTTGTTGTCTGTAAACTTAACTTCGATAAG
This sequence comes from Faecalimonas sp., assembly GCA_045543595.1. Classification (GTDB taxonomy): domain Bacteria; phylum Bacillota; class Clostridia; order Lachnospirales; family Lachnospiraceae; genus Faecalimonas. The sequence goes on along the minus strand of JAZQMU010000161.1, from coordinate 7,296 downwards.
TTCATCGTCATCGCGAAGAGTGATTGCTGCAAGTCCTGTTTTTCTTACATTTGCATAATCTGTAATCTTTGTTTTCTTAACAAGACCTTTCTTTGTAGCCATCATCAAGTATTGGCCTTCTTCGTAATCCTTGATCGGAATCATAGCAGTAATCTTTTCATCTGGCATAAGCTGTAACAAGTTTACGATTGCCATACCTCTTGATGTTCTGCTTGCTTCTGGAATCTCATATGTCTTTAATCGGTATACACGACCTGTATTTGTGAAGAACATAATGTAATGATGAGAAGAAGTCATAAATAACTCTTCCACATAATCTTCCTGAAGAGTTTGCATACCTTTGATTCCTTTTCCACCTCGATTCTGACTCTTGAATGTATCAACAGTCATTCGTTTGATATAACCAAGTTTTGTCATTGCAACAACAACATCTTGTTCTGGAATTAAATCTTCCATAGAAATATCAAATTCATCAAAGCCAATTTGAGTTCTTCTTTCATCACCGTATTTTTCAGCAATGATCATGATTTCTTCTTTGATCACACGAAGTAAAACCTTACGATCTGCAAGAATTGCTTTTAATTCTCCAATTCTTTGCATCAATTCTGCATATTCTGTTTCCAGTTTTTCTCTTTCCAAACCAGTAAGTGCACGAAGTCTCATATCAACAATCGCTTGTGCCTGCACATCCGTTAACTGGAATTCCTGAATTAAACCTTCTTTTGCAATCTGTGTTGTCTTTGAACCACGAACAATTGCAATCACACGGTCAATGTTATCCAGAGCGATCAATAAACCTTGTAAGATATGTGCTCTTTCTTCCGCTTTGTTTAATTCATATTGTGTTCTTCTTGTAACAACTTCTTCCTGATGTTTTAAATAATATTTGAGCATATCAAGAAGATTTAATACTTTCGGTTCATTATTAACCAAAGCTAACATGATCACACCAAATGTATCTTGAAGTTGTGTATGTTTGTATAATTGATTTAATAAAACGTTAGCATTTACATCACGGCGAAGTTCAATACAAATTCTCATACCTTCACGATTCGATTGATCTTCAAGTGCTGTAATACCATCAATTCTTTTTTCACGAACAAGTTCTGCAATTTTTTCAATCAGTCTTGCTTTGTTTACCATAAATGGAAGTTCTGTAACGATAATACGATTCTTTCCATTTGCCATTGGTTCGATATCTGTCACTGCACGAACTCTAATCTTTCCACGTCCTGTGCGGTAAGCTTCTTCAATTCCTCTTGTTCCAAGAATTGTTGCTCCTGTTGGGAAGTCAGGCCCTTTTACAATATCAAGAATATCTTCAATTGAAGTTTCTCCATTTTCATCAATCTGATCGTCAATTATTTTTACAACTGCACCAATGATCTCTCTCAAATTATGCGGTGGAATGTTTGTTGCCATACCAACTGCAATACCAGATGTACCATTTACAAGAAGATTTGGAAATCTTGCTGGTAACACAACTGGTTCTTTTTCTGTCTCATCAAAGTTAGGTGCAAAATCAACTGTATTTTTATTGATGTCAGCAGTTAATTCCATAGAAATCTTGCTAAGACGAGCTTCTGTATAACGCATAGCAGCTGCGCCGTCACCGTCAACAGAACCGAAGTTCCCATGACCATCAACGAGAGGATATCTTGTTGACCACTCTTGAGCCATATTTACAAGAGCACCGTAAATTGAACTGTCACCATGTGGGTGATATTTACCCATTGTATCCCCAACGATACGGGCACATTTACGATGTGGTTTATCCGGACCATTGTTGAGTTCGATCATAGAATATAAAATTCTTCTTTGTACTGGTTTTAAACCATCTCTTACATCAGGCAATGCACGAGATGCGATAACACTCATTGCATAATCGATATAAGATGTTTCCATCGTCTTTTTTAAATCGACTTCCTGGACTTTATCAAAAATATTATCTTCCATTCTTTATTCTCCCTGTTTTATACATCGAGATTTTGCACATATTTTGCATTTTCTTCGATAAATTCACGTCGAGGTTCTACTTTATCTCCCATGAGTGTAGTAAATGTAAGATCTAACTCTGAAGATGTTTCTTCGTCCATAGTTACGCGAAGTAAGATTCTGCGCTCTGGATCCATAGTTGTTTCCCAAAGCTGATCAGCATCCATTTCACCAAGACCTTTGTAACGTTGGATTTTGTTGTTGCCATCTCTTCCAACTTCCATAAGAATCTTGTTTAATTCTTCATCGCTGTATGCATACCAAACTTTTTTGTTCTTTTCCAGTTTGTATAATGGAGGTTGTGCCAAATATACATGTCCCTGTTTGATAAGTTCAGGCATAAAACGATATAAGAATGTTAATAATAAAGTACTGATATGAGCACCATCCACATCGGCATCAGTCATAAGAATAATCTTGTGATAACGAAGTTTTGAGATATCAAAATCATCATGGATACCCGTACCAAATGCTGTGATCATTGCTTTGATTTCAGCATTGCCATAAATTTTATCTAATCTTGCTTTTTCTACATTTAAGATTTTTCCACGAAGTGGAAGGATAGCTTGTGTTGCTCTGTTACGAGCTGTCTTAGCTGAACCACCCGCAGAATCACCTTCTACGATGTAGATTTCACAATTTGCTGGGTCTTTGTCAGAACAATCAGCAAGTTTACCAGGAAGAGACATACCATCCAAAGCACCTTTTCTTCTTGTAAGATCTCTTGCTTTTCTTGCTGCTTCACGAGCTCTTTGAGCCATAACTGATTTTTCAATCGTAATTTTTCCAACATGAGGGTTTTGTTCAAGAAATACTTCAAGTTGATTACTTACGATATTGTCAACTGCACCACGAGCTTCACTGTTACCTAATTTTTGTTTTGTCTGACCTTCAAACTGAGGATCAGAAATTTTAACACTGATGATCGCAGTGAGACCTTCACGAATATCTTCACCAGATAAATTAGGCTCACTTTCTTTCAAAAGTTTATTTTTTCTTGCATATTCATTAAATGTCTTTGTCAACGCATTACGGAAACCAACAACATGCATACCACCTTCTGGTGTTGTAATGTTATTAACAAATCCATAAGTATTATCACTGTAAGAATCATTGTGCTGCATTGCTACTTCCACAACAACACCATCTTTTTCTCCTTCACAGTAAATAATCTGTTCGTATAAAGGAGTTTTACTTTTGTTTAAATACTGAACAAATTCTTTGATACCACCTTCATAGTGGAATGCTTTTTCTACAGGTTCTTCTTGTCTTTCATCACGAATTATGATTCTAAGACCTTTTGTTAAGAACGCCATTTCTCTAAAACGTTGTTTTAATGTATCAAAATCAAATACTGTTTCTTCAAAAATTTCTTTATCAGGTAAGAAAGTTACTTTTGTTCCTGTATATTCAATGTCACATTCACCTACAACTTGAAGTGGATAAATTACTTTACCTCTTTCATATCTTTGTTTGTGAACTTTTCCATCTTTACAAATTTCAACTTCTAACCATTCTGAAAGAGCATTTACTACTGAAGCTCCTACTCCGTGAAGACCACCAGATACTTTGTATCCTCCACCGCCGAATTTACCACCAGCGTGCAATACTGTAAATACAACTTCTACTGCTGGAAGTCCTGCTTTTTGATTAATACCTACAGGAATACCACGTCCATTATCGATAACTGTACAAGAATTATCTTTGTTAATGATCACCTGAATCGTATCACAGAATCCAGCCAACGCTTCATCTACAGAGTTGTCTACGATTTCATACACTAAATGGTGAAGCCCTCTTATCGTAGTGCTGCCTATATACATACCTGGTCTTTTTCTAACTGCTTCTAAACCTTCCAGTATCTGAATCTGATCTGCACCATATTCTGCACTCATATAAATCCTCCTGTTTAATTCTCTCTTACTACATGTCCTTGTTCCACATGTAAAACTTTATTAATTTCAAATCTATGATTTACAAAATCATCCAATCCCGTGCAAGTAATCAGAGTTTGTATATCATGAATACTATCCAATAAATAGTTTTGTCTATTTTTATCTAATTCAGACAACACGTCATCAAGTAATAAAATAGGTGTGTCATGAATTACACTTTTTACTAACTCAATTTCCGATAATTTTAATGATAAAGCTGATGTTCTTTGTTGTCCCTGAGAACCAAATTTTCTTATGTCTATTTCATTAGACATAAAACAAATATCATCTCTGTGAGGACCTACAGAAGTACTTTTCATTCTAATATCTCGTTCTCTGTTTTTATAAATAGCTGTTTCAAGATCATAAATTCCTGTACCTGATTCATAAACAAGTTTTAATTTTTCTTTTCCACCCGTTAACTTTTCATGTACTTTCTCAATGATCTTATTCATTTGCTCAATAAATAATTTTCTTCTTTCAATTACTCTGTTACCATAATGGACAAGCTGCATATCCCAAATGTCCATTGTTTCTAATAAATCATTTCTGTCATAAATATCTTTGAGAAGTTTATTTCTCTGATTGACAATTCGATTGTAATTTGAAAGATCATTCAAATAAACTTTATCCAGCTGAGCAAGTTCTATGTCTATAAATCTTCTTCTCTCTGCAGGACCATTTTTTATAATATTTAAATCTTCAGGTGAGAAAAAGACAATATTTATAATACCAAATAATTCACTTGCTTTTTTTATTGGAATCTTATTAATTGCAATTCCTTTTGGACTGTTTTTTTTCAAATGAATATCTATTTTGTAAGGAACACCTTTTTTATCGACTACCGCTTCAATATGAGCTTCCTCTTCTCCAAACTTAATCAAATCGCGGTCCTTTGTCCCGCGATGAGATTTTGTTGTTCCTGTCAAATAGATTGATTCCAGTATATTTGTTTTACCTTGTGCATTATCACCGTAAAAAATATTTGTCTCTGAATCAAATTCTATATCTAAAATATCATAATTTCTGAAATTCTTTAATTTCAAAGACTTTACAAACATACCTTCACCAACTAAATCTTATTTTACAATTTTAATTTCCTGACCATCAAAAGTAACGATGTCACCATCGTATAGTTTTCTTCCTCTTCTTGTATCAATTTCACCATTTACAAGAACAAGACCTTCCTGAATAACATCTTTTGCTTCCACTCCGGATTCTACATATCCAACTGCTTTCAAAGCCTGGCCAAGTTTAATAAATTCATCTCTTAACTTAATTACTTCCATTTTTCTACGCTCCCGCATTAAAGTTTACAGGTAAAATTAAATAAATATAAGTTTCGTTATCATTTTTGATGAAACATGGCGCTTTTGGATTCATAAGATAAAGAGTTACTTCTTCATCATCGATTACACGAAGTGCATCAATTAAGAACTTAGGATTAAATCCGATCAAAAGATCTTTTCCTTCTTTCGAAATCATAATCTCTTCATTCATAGAACCAATTTGAGATTTTATTCTCAATTCCATTACTTCATCCATGATATTGATAATAATAGGTTTTTTATCTCCTTCTTTTACAAGAAGAGTTGCTCTGTCAATACAACTTAAAAGTTCTTTTTTATTAATCTTAACTTTTGTTTCATAATCTCTGGATAACATTTGTTCAATTCTAAAATATTCTCCTTCGATCAATCTTGAAACAACAACTGTATTATCAAATTCAAATACAATATGATTACTTGTAAATGAAATTTGAACTTCACTTTCAGCTTCCCCTGATAAAATCTTACTTACTTCAATCAATGTTTTTCCAGGTACCACTACTTTTCTAGGATTATAAGAATCTTTTAATTCTGTTTTACGAATTGAAATTCTGTGACCATCCAAAGAAACAACTTTTAACATATTGTCTTCAATTTGGAATAATTCGCCAGTCATTAATTTATTACTGTCATTGTCGGCGATTGAAAAAATAGTTTGTCTAATAATTTCTTTCAAAGTAAATTGTGAAATTGTGATTGTTTCTGTTTTTTCAACATATGGAAGATAAGAAAAATCTTCTCCTGATTTTGAAGAAATATTAAATTTAGCTTTTTCACAAGTAATTGTTGTTTGAAGATTGTCATCAGTTTCGATCACTACTTCGTTATCTGGAAGTTTACGAACGATTTCTGAAAAAATCTTAGCATCAATCGCAACAAGACCTTTTTTAACGATATCACCTTCAACAACTGTTTCAATACCAAGTTCCATATCATTTGCTGTGAACTTGATAATATCTGTAGTAGCATCAATTAAGATACATTCAAGAATAGGCATAGTTGTTTTTGAAGGTACTGCTTTAGACACAATGCTAACACCTTTAACAAGGTTTGATTTTGAACAAATGATTTTCATAATGTGTATAACTCCTTCCGGGCTTTTTTATGTATGTATATATGAATAATATTTAGTAGTTGTAGTAGTAGGGACTGTGGATAAGTGGATAAGTATCGTCAGCCCTTATAAATCAAAGGTTTTTAGTATGGATAACTCTGTGTAAAACCTTTGGAAAGAATGTGGATGAATTGGGGATAAGTTTTTGATTAAAAATGTTGAAAAAAGTTATCCCCATACTATCAACACTTTATCCACAGGTTATCCACACGTTTTCCACATTATTATTTTATAATGGAATAATTTTTTTCTTAATAATTTCTACTGTATTATTAAGTGATTCATCCATCTTAATTTCTTCCTTAATTTTTTCTACTCCATGGTTAACGGTAGAATGATCACGTCCTCCCAGCATAATACCGATTGTTTTTAATGGTATATCTGTCATTTCTCTGCAAAGAAACATGACAATCTGTCTAGGAATAGCAATATTAGAGTTACGTTTTCCACTCTTTAAATCAGAAATTGTAATACCAAAATGTTCTGCGACAGTATCCATGATAAGTTCAGGAGTTATCTGTCTTGTTTCATTAGGTGAAATAATATCTTTTAATGCTTCTGCAGCAAGATTAATATTAATTTCTGCATGTTTTAATTTGTGAAGAGCTATTAATTTATTGAAAGAACCTTCTAATTCCCTGATGTTAGATTTAATATTAGTAGCTATGTACTGAATTACATCATTTGGAATATTGTATTTTTGTAAACCATCAAGTTCTATCTTCTTATATAAAATAGCCATTCTTGTTTCATAGTCTGGAGAAGAAATATCTGCAATAAGACCCCATTCAAAACGTGTACGAAGACGAGCTTCTAAAGTTTCAATATCCTTTGGTGGTTTATCACTAGAGATAATAATCTGTTTTCCAGATGAATGCAAATGATTAAAAGTATGGAAGAACTCTTCTAAGTCGGAGGCCAAGCG
>JAZQMU010000160.1:0-5755 GCA_045543595.1 Faecalimonas sp. | reverse complement strand
GATGCTATGGGAGGAGATAATGCTCCCGCAGAGATGGTTAAGGGTGCCGTTGATGCTGTTAATAAAAGAAAAGACATCAAAGTATTCTTAGTTGGCCAGGAAGAAGTTGTAAAACGTGAATTAGCTCAGTATACATATAATGCAGAGCAGATTGAAGTAGTGAATGCTTCAGAAGTGATTGAAACAGCAGAAGCTCCAGTAATGGCTATCCGTAGAAAGAAAGATTCTTCTATGGTAGTTGCAATGAATATGGTAAAAAAAGGCGAAGCAGATGCAGTTGTTTCAGCAGGAAATTCAGGTGCCCTATTAGTAGGGGGACAATTGATCGTTGGTCGTATCAAAGGAGTTGACAGACCACCATTAGCACCACTCATTCCGACAGCAAACGGAGTATCATTGCTCGTTGACTGCGGAGCTAATGTAGATGCAAGAGCTTCTCATTTAGTTCAATTTGCAAAGATGGGTTCTATTTACATGGAACACGTAGTAGGTATTAAGAACCCGAAGGTGGCAATTGTCAATAACGGTGCAGAAGAAGAAAAAGGTAATGCACTTGTTAAAGAAACATTCCCGCTTCTCAAAGAATGTGAGGATATTAATTTTGTGGGTAGCATCGAAGCAAGAAATATTCCATATGGTGAGGCAGACGTTATCGTATGTGAAGCGTTCGTGGGAAATGTAATTTTAAAACTTTATGAAGGTCTTGGAGCCGTACTTCTGAAAAAGATCAAGACAGGCATGATGTCTACACTGAAAAGTAAGATTGGTGCCTTGCTTGTAAAACCGGCCTTAAAAGACACTTTGAAGAGTTTTGACGTAAGTGAGCATGGTGGTGCACCGCTCTTAGGTCTCAATGGGTTAGTTGTTAAAACACATGGAAGCGCAACGGCCGTTGAAGTGTCTAATTCTATTATCCAATGTGTGATGTTCACGGAACAAAAAATCAACGATAAGATTCGTGAACGTATACAATTAAAAACAGCGGAATAGTAGTAATTATAATTAAAAGGAGAAAGTGTTATGGAATTTGAAAAATTAAAAGAAATTATTGTTGATGTATTAAATGTAGTGGAAGAAGATATTACATTAGAAACAACATTTGTTGACGATTTAGGAGCAGATTCGTTAGACGTTTTCCAAATTATCATGGGAATTGAAGAAGCATTTGATATTGAAATCGAAAACGAAGACGCTGAAAAGATCGTTACAGTTGGAGATGCAGTAGAACAAATTAAAAATGCTGTCAACTAAGATATTACGAAAAAGCCCTATAGGGCTTTTTCGCTTGTCTAGATATGAATTTTAAGGAGCAATATGAATAAGAATTTTAAAGAATTACAAAAAGTGATTGGGTATAAATTCAAAGACGAAAGTCTTCTTTTTTCAGCTTTGATGCATAGTTCTTATACAAATGAGAATCATTTACCTAAAATAAAGTGTAATGAACGTTTAGAATTTCTTGGTGATGCTGTGTTAGAGCTGATCACTAGTGAATTTCTGTTTTTTGAAAACGCGAAAAGAACAGAGGGAGAATTGACAAAACTTCGTTCAAGTATTGTTTGTGAACCTTCTCTCGCATATTGTGCAAGACAGATTCAGTTAGGCGACTATCTTCTTATGGGAAAAGGAGAAGAAGCAACCGGAGGAAGAGAACGTGATTCTATTACTTCGGATGCAATGGAAGCTATGATCGGAGCAATTTACACAGATGGTGGGTTTGCTAATGCAAAAGAGTTTGTACATAAATTTGTTTTAAATGATTTGGAACATAAAAAACTCTTTTATGATAGCAAGACTATCCTTCAAGAAATGGTACAAGGTAATATTGAAGGAGCTATTCAGTATAAACTTGTGAGTGAACAGGGACCTGACCACAGAAAGTCATTTTCCGTAGAGGTATATGTAGGGAATGACGTGTATGGAGTTGGAGTTGGGCGTACGAAGAAAGCTGCAGAGATGCAAGCTGCTTACCATGCCATTTTAAAGTTACAGGAGAGATAAAATGTATTTAAAGAATATTGAGATACAAGGATTTAAATCATTTGCAAATAAGATCGTATTCGATTTTCATAATGGCATTACTGGAATTGTAGGACCTAATGGGAGTGGTAAGAGTAATGTAGCCGATGCAGTGCGCTGGGTACTTGGAGAACAACGTGTGAAGCAGCTTCGTGGCGGTAACATGCAAGATGTTATTTTCTCTGGAACAGAGACAAGAAAACCGCTTAGTTATGCGACTGTTTCAATCACACTTGATAATTCAGACCATCATTTGCCAATTGATTTCAACGAGGTTACCATAGCAAGAAAATTGTATCGTTCGGGTGAAAGTGAATATTTGATCAATGGCAGCGTATGTCGTTTGAAAGATGTAAATGAGCTTTTTTATGATACTGGTATCGGTAAGGAAGGCTATTCGATCATCGGTCAAGGACAGATTGATAAGATCCTTAGTGGGAAACCAGAAGAACGCAGAGAACTTTTTGATGAAGCAGCGGGGATTGTTAAATTCAAAAGACGTAAAAATATGTCTGTAAAGAAACTTGAAGAAGAACGTCAGAACTTGGTTCGTGTTACAGATATTTTAGGTGAACTAGAAAAACAAGTCGGACCTCTTCAAAAACAATCTGAAGTTGCAAAAGAATATTTGCGTAAAAAAGAATCCTTAAAAACCTATGATATCAATATGTTTTTATTGGAAACATCGAGATTGAAAGAAGAAATAGCTTCTTTTGATGAAAAAATCAAGATTGCACAGGACGAGCTTAATTCTACAAATGCAGAAGTTGATCGTACAAAAGAAGAGTACGAAGCAATCGAATTACAAATTGATGAGATTGATGCCGCTTTAGAACTTTCGAAACATCAATTAAATGAAACAACTCTTTTAAAACAACAATTAGAAGGACAGATTCAAGTTTTAAAAGAGCAGATCAATACTGTTCGTATGAATGATGAACATATTGCACAGCGTTCTATGGCGATTTCTGTTGAAATCTCTGAAAGAGAAAAACAGCTTTCTGCACTTGAAAATGAAAAGTCAGAACTGCAGAAACAGATCGATGAAAAAGCGGAAGAAGAAAAGAAAACAACAGAAGCCTTAATGCGTACACAGGCGCGTATTGTAGAACTTTCCGGAGCTGTGGAATCTGGTCAGACAAACTTGATCGAACTTTTAAATAATCGTTCTTCTACAAAAGCAAAGATTCAAAAGTATGACACAATGCTTGAACAGATGTTAGTTCGTAAAGCAGAATTGAATCAAAGATTGATCACAGCACAGACCGAAACAGTCGAATACAATGAGTCAATCGAACAGTTTGAGAATGAATTAAAAGAAATTTCATCTGTAATCATCAATTACAGTGATGAAATCAAAGGATATGAAAAAGAAATTGAAGTTCTTCAAAAAGAAATTGCTGAAAAGACAGAACAACTGCGAATTGGTCAAAAGGCATATCATAGAGAAGAATCTCGTTTAGAATCTTTAAAAAATATTACAGAACGATATGATGGTTACGGAAATAGTATCCGTAGAGTTATGGAACGACGTGATCAGATAAAAGGTATCCATGGTGTTGTTGCAGACATTATTAAAGTAGAAAAAGACTATGAAGTAGCAATTGAGACAGCTCTGGGAGGAAGTATCCAAAATATCGTAACAGATAATGAGAATACAGCTAAAGAGTTGATTCAATATTTAAAACAAAATAAATTTGGTAGAGCTACGTTTCTTCCTCTTACTGGCATTGAAGGTGGCGGCTTATCTAAAAATCAGGAAGTGTTGAACGAAAAAGGTGTAATCGGGACAGCGAATACCCTTGTCAAAGCAGATGATAAATATAAAAAGCTTGTAGAACATTTGCTTGGAAGAACGATCGTTGTAGAACATATTGATTATGGTATCGCGATTGCCAGAAAATACAGACAATCTCTTCGTATTGTTACAGTTGAAGGTGAACTTATCAATCCAGGCGGAGCGATGACAGGTGGTGCATTTAAGAATGCAAGTAATCTTCTTAGCAGAAGACGTGAGATTGAAGAATTTGAAAAGACTGTCAAGCTTTTAAAAGCTGAGATGGAAGAGATGGAACGTAATGTGGAAGCACGCAAAGAAGAACGTGCTGCATATTATAACAAGATTGAAGATGTGAAGTCTGAACTTCAGAAAGCTTACGTGGTCCAAAATACTGCGAAGATGAATCTGGATCAGATGGTTGCAAAAAGAGAAGAAGCGAACAATCTTGTAAGTTATATTCTCAGAGAAAGTGCTGAAATCGACAATCAGTTGAATGAAATCAAAGAAAATCAAGATTCTATTCAAGTGGAACTGGAGGTTTCTGAAAGATTAGAACAGGAACTGAATGCTAATTCTGAATCGAATCAAAAGGAATTGGAAGAAGCCAGAGAAAACGAAACAAAGCAGCTTCAAGAATCTGAAAAAGTTCATTTGACTTATGCAACTTTTGAACAAAAACAACTATTCCTTATTGAGAATGAAGAACGTATCAAGGATGAAATTGCGAAATACTGTGAAGAGCAAGCTCTACTCGATGCCAATAAAGGAAATGCAGCTGAAGAAATCAAGAATAAAGAAGAACAGATCGAAAATTTAAGACAAACAATCATTGATTCAAAAGAATTATTTGAGGAAATCGAAGCTGAAATTCAAAAGCATATGAGTCAAAAAGAAGAATTGAATAAACAGCATAAAGTATTCCTTGAAAAAAGAGAATCTTTATATAAGCATTCGGCGGAATTGGAAAAAGAATTGTTCCGTCTCACAAATAAACGTGAATCCCTTGAAGAAGCATCGGATAAACAGATTAGCTATATGTGGGATGAATATGAACTCACCTATGTGATGGCAATGGAACTTCGCGATGAAAGTTTAACAGATCTTGCGTTTATGAAAAAGCGTATTCAGATTTTAAAAACAGAGATCAAAGCACTGGGACCAGTTAATGTGAATGCGATCGAGGAATATAAGAGTGTTTCAGAACGTTATGAATTCCTAAAAGGACAGCATGCAGATCTCATTGAAGCGGAAGCTACGCTTGTTAAGATCATTGAAGAATTAGATCAGGCTATGCGTGCCCAGTTTAAAGCAAGCTTCCAGGAAATCTCTGTAGAATATGATAAAGTATTCAAACAACTTTTCGGTGGTGGAAAAGGCACCTTAGAGCTTATGGAAGATGAAGATATTCTTGAAGCAGGTATTCGAATCATTGCTCAGCCACCAGGAAAGAAATTGCAGAACATGATGCAGCTTTCAGGTGGAGAAAAAGCGCTTACAGCAATTGCATTGCTTTTTGCGATTCAAAATCTGAAACCATCGCCATTCTGTCTTCTTGACGAAATTGAAGCAGCTCTTGATGACTCAAATGTTGATCGTTTCGCAAGATATTTGCATAAATTAACAAAACATACACAGTTTATCGTTATCACACATCGTAGAGGAACGATGACAGCAGCGGACCGTCTGTATGGTATTACAATGCAGGAAAAAGGTGTTTCTGCGCTTGTGTCAGTCGATTTACTGGAGCATGAATTAGATAATTAGGAGGATTTATGGCTGAAGAAAAGAAAGGTTTTTTTAGTCGTCTTGTTGCAGGTTTAACAAAAACTCGTGATAATATTGTTTCAGGTATTGACAGCATTTTTCATGGATTTTCAAATATTGATGACGATTTTTATGAAGAATTAGAAGAAACATTGATCATGGGAGACCTTGGTGTCCGTGCAACAATGGATA
>JAZQMU010000159.1:0-8094 GCA_045543595.1 Faecalimonas sp. | reverse complement strand
GATTAAAAACAGCTGTTATCACAGCTTTTGCAGATAACGAAGTAGGTATGTTAATGGAAGATTTTATTCTTCAGGGTGGTGTTGATACATCCCTCATCAAATGGATGAAAACAGACGGTATCGGACGTATCTGCCGTAACGGTATCAACTTTACAGAAAGAGGATATGGTATCCGTGGTGCTGTAGGATGTTCTGACCGTGCAAATACAGCTATCTCAAAAATGAAACCAGAAGATTTTGATTTCGATTACATCTTTGGTACACTTGGTGTTCGCTGGTTACATACTGGCGGTATCTATGCAGCTTTATCTGAAGAAGCTTGTGAAACAGCTATCGCAGCTTGTAAAGCGGCTAAGAAATATGGCACAATCGTATCTTACGACTTAAACTACCGTCCATCTATGTGGAGTGCAATCGGTGGTCTTGAAAAAGCTCAAGCAGTTAACAAAGAAATCGCTCAATACGTTGACGTTATGATCGGTAACGAAGAAGACTTCACAGCATGTCTTGGATTCGAAATTGAAGGTAACGACGAAAACTTAAAGGAACTTAATATCGAAGGTTACAAGAAAATGATCAACGAAGCAGTTAAGACATATCCTAACTTCAAAGCAGTTGCTACAACTCTTCGTGAAGTTAAGACAGCTACAATTAACGACTGGTCAGCTCTTTGCTGGGCAGGTGGAGAAATCTACAAAGCAAAAGACTACAAAGGTCTTGAAATTCTTGACCGTGTAGGTGGCGGCGACTCATTTGCATCAGGTCTCATCTATGGCCTTATGACAACAGGTGACGCAGAAGTTGCAGTTAACTACGGGGCGGCTCACGGTGCTTTAGCTATGACAACAGCTGGTGATACAACAACAGCTAGAAAGAAAGAAGTTGAAGCTATCATGGGTGGAGCAGGAGCCCGTGTACAAAGATAATTGACATATAAACCTATGAAAAGGGAACCCTATATATGTGGGGTTTCCTTTTTGCTGTATATCGGCACAAAAAAAGAATCCCGTATGAACGAGATTCTTTTTATTATGGATTATAATGTGTCACCACGTTTTACGTATCCTGGTTCATCAGCTGAAGCGATGAGTTCTTTACAGTGAAGAAGTTTAGAGTGTTTGTCTACTACTTGGTAGTCTACAACGACATCTTTTGCGATGTATGTGTCTGGTAATATAACAGAATTTTTAACAACAACGCCTTCTTCAATTGTACATCCACGTCCGATGATTGAATTTTCAACAGTACCTTTGATCAAACATCCGTTAGAAACTGCAGAGTGTTTAACGTCAGCTGAAGCAAAGTATTGTGTTGGACATGAGTCGTTTGTGCGTGTGTAAATTGGCCATTCTTCGTTGATTAATTTTTCTGCTTCTTCAACATCAAGTAATGCGATGTTTGCATCATAGTAGCTCTTAAGGTCTGTGATTGGAGCGAAGAAACCTTCGTGAGCATATCCACGAACATCAAGTTCTGCACAAGAAAGGTTAACAATCTGTGCAAGTGTATACATAGAAGAAAGAGCTTTTGCTTTTTTGATCAATTCAACAAATAATTCTTTTTTCATTACATATGTATCGAGGAACATATCTCTTTGGGCTTCGTTACCTCTGTTTTTAGCGATTTGTAATACACCTTTTTGACGGTTTAACTCTACATAATCACAGTTCAAGTATGCTTCGTTTGCATTGTCAACTGAATGATATAATAATGTAATGTCAGCTTCTGAAGCTACGTGAGCATCTAAAAGAGCTTTAAAGTCTTGTTTGAACACGATATGAGAAGGAGCTACTACTACGTATGGTTCAGACATTTTTGCTACAGAGTCTGCTAAGTTGTCATCTAATACAGCAATATCTGTATTGTAGATGCTGTTTCTAGATTGGTTTTCTGCAAATAAGATTTGAACGTTACCTCTCTTAGAGTTGATGTTGTAGTGACGTCCAGATCCGATGTGTTCTGTAAGAGAACGAGGTTTGTTTGCAGCGATTACGTGAATACGGTCGATTCCACTGTTGCTCATGTTAGACATTGGGAAGTCGATCACACGGTATCTTCCTAAGAAAGAGAATGCACCGATAGGGCGGTATTCTTGCATACCTTCAACCCAGATATGGTTTCCAGTTGTATTGATAATTCCAAATGCTTTTGCCATATTATTGTACCCCCTCTACGTCTTTTGCTACTAATAAGATTTCTTCGCTGTCAGCTGAACCAACTACAGCGCCTTTTCCGATCTTAACACCATCAGCGATAAGAGCACGAGTTACAACAGCACCGTCTTCAACAACAACGCCTGGCATTAATACTGTGTCAACAACTTTTGCATCTTTGCCAATTTTTGCGTTTGTAAATAATACAGAACCTGTAACTTCACCTTTGATTTGGCAACCTTGTGAAATGTAAGCGTTTTTAATAACTGCGTCAGCACTTATATAGTGTGGAAGTGTTGTAACGTCTTCTGTATAAATCTTCCATGAAGAGTCGTTCATGTCTAATTCACAGTTTTCATCGAGAAGGTCCATGTTAGCTTCCCATAATGAGTCGATTGTTCCAACGTCTTTCCAGTAACCTTTGAATCTCCAAGCTTGTAAAATTCCCTTATCATTTAATAATGTAGGAATGATGTCTTTACCAAAGTCATGATGAGAATCTTCTTTAACCATATCAGCAACTAACATTTCACGGAGACGTTTCCATGTGAAGATGTAGATACCCATAGAAGCTAAGTTACTCTTTGGTTCCTTTGGTTTTTCTTCGAATTCTACGATACGATCTGTAGCGTCAACGTTCATGATACCGAAACGGCTAGCTTCTTTCCAAGGGACTTCAAGAACAGCGATAGTAGCATCAGCATTGTTTGCTTTATGTACATCAAGCATCTTGTCATAGTTCATTTTGTAAATGTGGTCCCCAGATAAGATGAGAACGTATTCTGGATTGTAAGAATCGATAAAGTCGATGTTTTGAGAAATAGCATCAGCTGTTCCACGGTAAACATCAAGATTTGCATCAGCTTTTTCACGTGGTGGTAATACGAAAACACCACTGTCTTTAGCGTCAAGACCCCAGCGTCCGCCAGCTGCAACGTAGCTGTTTAATAATACAGATTCATATTGTGTAAGAACGCCGACAACGTCGATACCACTGTTTGCACAGTTACTGAGTGGGAAGTCAACGATACGGTATTTTCCACCATATGCAACTGCTGGTTTAGCAACTTTAGTTGTAAGGTCATGTAAACGCGAACCACGACCACCTGCTAAAATCATTGCCAACATATTGTTTTGTTTCATAGCGAGTCCTCTCTTTCAATTTACTACATTTCATTATATCTCTATTTGTTAAATTTGGCTATAAATTTTATTAAAAATTTCTGAAATTATTCAGAATTGCCAAAAATTGGCATTGTTTTACTAAAAAAGGTAAGGTATATATAATATAAGGAAAAGAAAAGTGTAGAACAGATAAAAAACTGATAAAAAGACTTGACGCTTGTGTGTTTGTATGTTAAGATATACGGGCGAATGGAAGTAGGTCTTTTTTTTATGCCTAAAATTAGGTAGTCTCGCAAACTACCATGTAACTAGTAAAATTAGAAAAATGAAGCGAGGTGGAAGTTGTGCGCACAAGAATAACATTGGCATGTACAGAATGTAAACAACGTAACTACAATACAACTAAGGATAAGAAAGCTCATCCTGAACGTATGGAAACAAAAAAATACTGTAAATTCTGTAAATCACACACATTACACAAAGAAACAAAATAATCAGTGTAAAGGGGTGAATGATATGTCTGAAATTACAGCAGAAAAGAAACAGAAAAAAAGCTGGTTCAAAGGTCTTAAAGCTGAATATAAGAAAGTTACCTGGCCAGATAAAAAAACACTTGCAAAACAAACAGTTGCAGTCACAGTGTTCTCAATCGTGTTAGGATTGATCATCGCAGTTGTTGATGCTTTACTCCAATACGGAATTGACTTCATTGTACGTTAATAAGCAGCAGTAGTATGAAAGGTGATTTTATGTCAGAAGCAAAATGGTATGTAGTTCATACTTATTCAGGGTATGAGAACAAAGTAAAGGCAAACATTGATAAGACAATTGAGAACAGACACCTTGAAGAACAGATCTTAGAAGTAAGAGTTCCAATGCAAGAGGTTGTGGAATTAAAGAACGGAATGGAAAAGGCTTCTCAAAAGAAGATGTTTCCAGGGTACGTTATGATTCACATGATCATGAATGATGACACATGGTACGTGGTAAGAAATACCAGAGGTGTTACAGGATTTGTTGGACCAGGATCTAAACCAGTTCCGCTTACAGATGCTGAGATCGAGTCTTTAGGAATCATGGATGCAGAGGTTGTTGTAAACTATGCAGTAGGTGATTCGATCGTGGTTACTTCTGGAGCATGGAAAGACACAGTCGGCATGGTAAAAGAAGTGAACGCTCAAAAACAAACTCTGACAATCAATGTAGAACTGTTTGGTCGCGAGACCCCAGTAGAAATTAGTTTCGCAGAAGTGAAAAAAATGTAACAAAAAGTGGGAGGGAAATCCCCGTAAATACCACAAGGAGGAAATGAAAAATGGCAAAGAAAGTTACAGGCTATATTAAATTACAAATCCCAGCTGGAAAGGCTACTCCAGCTCCACCAGTTGGTCCAGCTCTTGGTCAACACGGTGTAAACATCGTTGAATTTACAAAACAATTCAACGCTAGAACAGCAGATCAAGACGGAATGATCATTCCAGTTGTTATCACAGTATTCAGTGATAGAAGTTTTACATTTATCACAAAAACACCACCAGCAGCAGTTTTAGTTAAAAAAGCTTGCGGAATCAAATCTGGTTCAGGTGTTCCTAACAAAACAAAAGTAGCTTCAATCACAAAAGCTCAATTAGAAGAAATCGCTAAGATTAAAATGCCAGACTTAAACGCTGCATCTGTAGAAGCAGCTATGAGCATGATCGCAGGAACATGCCGTTCAATGGGTGTTAAAGTAGTAGACTAGTATACTGTATGACAATTAATGTGGGAGGGCTCGCTCCCGATATTACCACTAGGAGGTTTTTTAGAAATGAAAAGAGGAAAAAAATATTTAGAAACTGCTAAATTAGTTGAAAGAGGAAATCTTTACGATAAAGCAGAAGCAATCGCATTAGTTAAAAAATGCGCAACAGCAAAATTTGATGAAACAATCGAAGCTCATGTTAGAACAGGTTGTGATGGACGTCACGCTGATCAACAAATCCGTGGTGCTGTAGTATTACCACACGGTACAGGTAAAAAAGTACGTATCTTAGTATTTGCTAAAGATGCTAAAGCTCAAGAAGCTATCGACGCAGGTGCAGATTACGTAGGTGCAGAAGAACTCATCCCAAGAATCCAAAACGAAGGATGGTTCGATTTCGACGTAGTAGTTGCTACACCAAACATGATGGGTGTTGTTGGTCGTCTCGGTCGTGTACTTGGACCAAAAGGACTTATGCCAAACCCAAAAGCTGGTACAGTAACAATGGACGTTGCTAAAGCAATCGCAGACATCAAAGCTGGTAAGATTGAATACAGATTAGATAAAACAAACATTATCCATGTGCCATTAGGAAAAGCTTCTTTCACAGAAGAACAATTGGCGGACAACTTCCAAACGCTTATTGATGCTATCAACAAAGCTAAACCAGCTGCAGTAAAAGGACAATTCTTAAAGAGCGTTACTCTTACTTCAACAATGGGTCCTGGCGTTAAAATTAACCCAGCAAAATTAGTTTAATTAATTGTTGACATCAAATATATATCTTGCTATAATATGCAAGGAAATTAACTGCCGAAGACAGTAGGTGCTGTAAAGCATAAGGTTTAAAACGCCTACCGAGGAGATTGAAATTCAAATTTAGAATTTACAAAACCTCTATGTCTGCGGATATAGGGGTTTTTTATATCAATCGGCGGTGCCATTATTTTAAAATATTATAAGGAGGTGCACCATTCGTGGCAAAAGTTGAATTAAAACAACCAATCGTTGCAGCAATCGCTGAAGACGTAAAAGACGCACAATCAGTTGTATTAGTTGATTACCGTGGATTAACTGTAGCTCAAGATACAGAATTACGTAAACAATTAAGAGCAGCTGGTATCATCTACAAAGTTTGCAAAAACACAATGATGAAGAGAGCATTCGAAGGAACTGACTTTGCAGGTCTTAACGAATACTTAGAAGGACCAAGCGCTATCGCAATTTCTAAAGATGACGCTACAGCTCCAGCAAGAATCATCTGTGATTTCGCTAAGACAGCTAACAAATTAGAAGTTAAAGCTGGTGTATGCGAAGGTAAAGTATACGATGAAGCAGGTGTTAAAGAATTAGCTAAGATTCCTTCAAGAGAAATCTTACTTGGAAGATTACTTGGTTCTATGCAATCACCAATCGCGAACTTTGCTCGTGTTATTAAACAAATCGCTGAAAAAGATGGCGAAGTTGTAGAAGCAGCTGTTGAAACAACAGAAGCTCCAGCAGAAGCTTAATTATAAGCTAGTGGACCATAAGGTCAAACAATGAATACTTGAGATCGTGGATCTCACAAATTTAAATTATGAATTAACAATTTTACGGAGGTAAATTAAAATGGCAAAATTAACAGTGGCTGAATTTATTGAAGCAATCAAAGAATTATCAGTATTAGAATTAAACGAATTAGTAAAAGCATGTGAAGAAGAATTTGGTGTATCTGCAGCAGCAGGTGTTGTAGTAGCAGCAGCTGGTGAAGCAGCTCCAGCAGCAGAAGAAAAAGACGAATTTGACGTAGTATTAGCTTCAGCTGGTGCATCAAAAGTTAAAGTAATCAAAGTTGTTCGTGAAATCACAGGTCTTGGCTTAAAAGAAGCTAAAGAAGTTGTAGATGGAGCTCCTAAGACAATCAAAGAAGCTGTTTCTAAAGCAGAAGCTGAAGAAATCAAAGCTAAATTAGAAGCTGAAGGTGCTGCAGTAGAATTAAAATAATTCAACTAGAATGGTGTCTAAAGACCACATCGGAAGATGTGGTCTTTTTTGTTGTGCAGGAAAAGTATAGTTTGAAAATAAATTGGAAAAAATTGAAAAAAGAATGTTGACACCCCTTGCATTTTGTGATACATTCTAAGGTGCACTATTGTGGAGTAATATGGACTTACAATGGTGTGAAAGTAAATTCGTTTACTAGGATTTCAGCACATAATGTGCAGTGTACCCGAAAAATAAAGATACGAGGAGTGAAACGTCAATGGAGAAAAACAGAATTCGTCCTATCACAAGCGGAAAAAGTTCGCGTATGAGCTATTCAAGACAAAAAGAAGTCTTACAGATGCCGAACTTAATCGAAGTGCAAAAAGATTCCTACAAATGGTTTCTTGAAACTGGATTAAAAGAAGTATTTGCAGATATCTCGCCAATCGCTGACTACAGTGGTCATTTGAGTCTTGAATTTGTAGATTTTACTTTATGCGAAGACGATGTGAAGTACACAATCGAAGAATGTAAAGAACGTGATGCAACATATGCAGCACCATTAAAAGTAAAGGTTAGACTTTATAATAAAGAAACAGACGAGATTAACGAACATGAAATTTTCATGGGTGATCTCCCACTTATGACAGCAACTGGTACTTTCGTTATTAACGGTGCAGAACGTGTTATCGTTAGCCAGTTAGTTCGTTCTCCTGGAATTTACTACGCAATCGGACATGATAAAATCGGGAAAGAGTTATTCTCTTCTACAGTAATCCCTAACCGTGGAGCATGGTTAGAATACGAAACAGATTCCAATGACGTATTCTGGGTTCGTGTAGACAGAACAAGAAAAGTACCTATCACAGTGTTGATTCGTGCACTTGGTATCGGTACAAATCCTGAAATTATTGAAATGTTTGGTGA
This sequence comes from Faecalimonas sp., assembly GCA_045543595.1. Lineage (GTDB taxonomy): Bacteria > Bacillota > Clostridia > Lachnospirales > Lachnospiraceae > Faecalimonas. The sequence continues at coordinate 180 of JAZQMU010000159.1, read as the reverse complement.
AGAACCAAAGATTTTAGCAAGCTTTGGTAAAGACGTTGCTGAAAATTACCAGGAAGGTCTCTTAGAATTATACAAGAAGATCCGTCCAGGCGAACCTCTTGCAGTAGACAGTGCAGAAAGCCTTATCACTGCGATGTTCTTTGATGCAAGACGTTATGATCTTGCAAAAGTTGGACGTTA
>JAZQMU010000158.1:0-3657 GCA_045543595.1 Faecalimonas sp. | reverse complement strand
TCCTAAGCCCGCTTGGCCTCCGACTTTTCCCAAGTATTGTTGATGTTACATTTACTGCCAATATGGAAGGACTTCTTGACCTGGTAGGTGAGGGTAAGGTGGAATGGAAATCGGTAATCAGCAATTTCTACCCAGACCTTGATGAAGCTGTGAAAGTAGCAGAAGAGGAATTGGAGAAGGTGCAGATCCGTGATGAGGTTACAGATGTCATCTGTGAGGAATGCGGAAGAAATATGGTGATCAAGTATGGTCCACATGGACGTTTTCTTGCCTGCCCAGGATTTCCAGAGTGTAAAAACACAAAACCATATCTGGAAAAGATTGGTGTGAAGTGTCCGCTTTGTGGAAAAGATATCGTTTTACGTAAAACAAAAAAGGGCAGAAAGTATTACGGCTGTGAAGATAATCCGACCTGCGAATACATGTCATGGAAAAAACCAGTAGAAAAAACTGAAAATTCGGAATCGTAGGTTGAAATGTGCGAAATTGTATGATAATATACTACTGAATATATATTTTTTCAGAGTTGTTCAAAGTGTTGGAAAAATAGTAGTTATATACGGGATATGATGGAGGCAAATTCATGAGTGTACAATTATTAGATAAAACAAGAAAAATCAACAGATTGTTGCATAATAACAGTTCAAGTAAAGTAGTATTTAATGATATCTGTGATGTGCTTACAGAAATCTTGAATTCTAATGTGCTGGTTGTAAGTAAGAAGGGTAAAGTCCTTGGTGTCGGCCAATGCACAGGGGTAGAATTGATTCATGAATTGATTGAAAATAAAGTGGGAAGTCATATTGATAAAATGTTGAATGAAAGAATGCTCAATATCTTATCTACGAAAGAAAATGTGAATCTTCAAACACTTGGTTTTTCGCCAGAAGTTTCAAAAGGTTATCAGGCAATCGTAACTCCGATCGATATTGCAGGAGAAAGATTAGGGACACTATTCCTTTACAAAAAAGATGATGCATATGAAATCGATGACATTATCTTAAGTGAATACGGAACAACCGTTGTTGGACTTGAGATGCTCCGTTCGGTAAATGAAGAGAGCGCTGAAGAAATTCGTAAAGAACAGATCGTTCAATCTGCGATCAGCACACTTTCTTTCTCAGAATTAGAAGCAATCATTCATATATTTGATGAATTGGAAGGAACAGAAGGTATTCTTGTGGCAAGTAAGATTGCGGACCGCGTGGGAATCACAAGATCGGTGATCGTAAATGCGCTTCGTAAATTTGAAAGTGCAGGTGTCATCGAATCTCGTTCATCAGGTATGAAAGGAACATATATTAAAGTCGTTAACGATTTTATTTTCGAAGAACTTACAAATATCAAAAAACGTAAATCAGAATAACAAAAGAAAAGGGCTCAGGTTTTCTGATCCCCTTTTTGTTATATTGGGGATTGTATATTAGGTGGAGATACGTATGAGAAGAGGAGATTACGCAGAATTAAAAGTAAAAAAGGTTCTGCGGACAAACGAATTATTAACGGATAAAGTACATATAGGTGAAGTCTTGCATACAAATGACAAGGAAGAAATCATTTGTGTTCTCTTGAAAGAAGGAGACCTTGAAGAGTTATCGTTAGATTGTATCTACCTATGTAAGGTGAAATCAGGAGAATACGAAGAGTCCTGCACTGTTCGAGTCAAGGAACGTTTCGTAGGAAACGAAGGAAAAATAGTGAGACTGAAAATAGAAAATGGCTTTTATAAAATAAATCTAAAGTCAGTTGACAAACAAATAGTGTAGTGATATTTTATTACTAGAACGAAATTTAGCACTCAAACAAATTGAGTGCTAATAAAATGCATAGAATCAAGGAGGTTATTAATTTATGAGATTAGTACCATTAGGAGACAAAGTTGTATTGAAACACGTTGTTACAGAAACAACAACAAAATCAGGTATCGTATTAGCAGCACAATCACAAGACGAACCATTACAAGCAGAAGTAATTGCTGTAGGACCAGGCGGAATGGTTGAAGGACATGAAGTGACAATGCTCGTAGAAGTGGGCGATCAAGTATTCCACTCAAGATACGCAGGTACAGAAGTTAAATTAGACGGCGAAAAATACCTCATTGTAAAACAAAGTGATATTTTAGCTATCATTAAATAATAATCCAATTTGACAGGAGGCTGATAACAATGGCAAAGGAAATTAAATACGGAGCAGAAGCCAGAGAAGCATTGGAAGCTGGCGTTAATAAATTAGCAAACACAGTTCGTGTAACAATCGGACCAAAAGGAAGAAACGTAGTTTTAGATAAATCGTTTGGTGCACCACTCATCACAAACGATGGTGTAACAATTGCAAAAGAAATCGAATTAGAAGACGCTTTTGAAAATATGGGCGCTCAATTGATTCGTGAAGTTGCAGCTAGAACAAATGATGTAGCAGGTGATGGTACAACAACAGCTACAGTATTAGCACAGGCAATGGTGCAAGAAGGAATGAAAAACCTTGCAGCAGGGGCAAATCCAATCGTGCTTCGTAAAGGTATGAAAAAAGCGACAGACGTTGTTGTAAAAGCAATTGAAGCTATGAGCAGTAAAGTGGAAAGCAAAGAAAGAATTGCAAGCGTAGCAGCAATTTCGGCTGGAGATGTTGAAGTTGGCGCAATGGTTGCAGATGCTATGGAAAAAGTGTCAAATGACGGTGTTATCACAATCGAAGAATCTAAGACAATGAGAACAGAATTAGATTTAGTAGAAGGTATGCAATTTGACCGCGGATATCTTTCAGCATATATGGCAACAGATATGGAAAAGATGGAAGCTGTATTGGACAATCCATTTATCTTAATTACAGACAAGAAGATTTCTAATATCCAAGAATTACTTCCAATTTTGGAACAGATCATGCAAGCAAGTGCTAAATTACTTATCATCGCAGAAGATATCGAAGGTGAAGCACTTACAACATTGATCGTGAATAAATTACGTGGTGTATTTAATGTTGCAGCTGTAAAAGCACCAGGTTACGGTGACAGAAGAAAAGCAATGTTAGAAGATATCGCTATCTTAACAGGCGGTCAAGTGATTTCTGAAGAAGTAGGCTTAGATTTAAAAGAAGTTTCATTAGCTCAATTAGGACGTGCAAAATCTGTAAAAGTTCAAAAAGAAAATACAGTTATCGTTGACGGTATGGGCGACAAAGCTATGATCGCAGCACGTGTTGCACAGATCAAAGCAATGATCGAAGAAACAACATCTGATTTCGATAGAGAAAAATTACAAGAAAGACTTGCAAAATTAGCAGGTGGTGTTGCAGTTATCCGTGTAGGAGCTGCGACAGAAACAGAAATGAAAGAAGCAAAACTTCGTATGGAAGATGCCCTTTCAGCAGCAAAGGCAGCTGTAGAAGAAGGTATCGTAGCTGGTGGTGGATCAGCATATATCCATGCTTCAAAAGTAGTTTCCAAATTAGCTGAAGAATTAGAAGGCGATGAAAAGACAGGTGCTAAGATCATCTTAAAAGCATTGGAAGCACCATTATTCCATATTTCAGCAAACGCTGGATTGGAAGGCGCTGTAATCATTAATAAAGTAAGAGAATCTGAAGTTGGCATCGGATTTGACGCATACAATGAAGAGTATGTTGATATGGTAAAAGCTGGTATTCTTGATCCAGCGAAGG
>JAZQMU010000157.1:0-5003 GCA_045543595.1 Faecalimonas sp. | reverse complement strand
GAATATTACTATACGAGAGAGCGTATTACAGAAAGCAATCAAGCAGTTGTTAAAACAGAAAATACTTCTAGACTATCTACTATGGAACAGTTAAAAGGATTACTTACAAATAAGTATTATATGTTGGCCATTTTAGTATCTATTGGTAGCTTATTCTTTACATATTTGCAGGGAGCAAATAGTAGAACTTATTTCTGTCAGTATATCCTTGGTGCAAATGATCAGAATGGTCTTGCTATGATGTATTTAATTATTGCAATGCAGCCTATGGCAATTGGCGCAGTACTTATCCCAGCATTAACAAGAAAAATTGGTTCGCGTAAGATTTTATTAGTTTCAAGTATCGTAGTACTTGTAGGTGTTATGACATGTATGATTGATCCAGCGAACTTTGGTATTGCTTGCGGTGGTGGCTTGTTATTTAGTTTTGGTATCTTTGCAGTAACCAACATGAATGGTATCTTTTTGCAGCAGGCGGGAGATGACATCGAATACAGATATGGCTTCCGACCAGAAGGTACAGTTTCTAATGGTATCATTTGGGCGGTATATACAGCTTTGATGTCTCCATTCTCAGCGTTATATGAAACAGTATTATTTAATAAAGGTTTTGACCCATATGCAGTGACACAGAGTACAGAGGTTAATAATTGGATTTTATTTGCTTATTATGGTGGATATGCGATTATGGCAATCGTTGTATTGATTGTATGTATCTTCTTTGATTATGAAAAGAAAGAGAAACATATTCGTCAGGTTCTTGATGAAAGAGCAAAGGCAGCTTGTGAAGCACGTGGAGAAGTATGGGTAGACCCAGAAGAACAGGAACGCTTAGAATTAGAAGCAAAGAAGCAGCGTAAACAGTCAAAGAAAAAAGCAAAATAAAGGAAGAAATTATTTATGAAGAAACAGGTATATAATCCATTTTTACCATTAAATGAGTATATTCCAGATGGAGAACCACATGTGTTTGGAGACCGTGTTTATTTGTTTGGTTCTCATGATAAGGAAAATGGTGAAACATTTTGTATGTTAGATTATATGGGATGGTCGGCTCCTGTGGACGATTTATCAGACTGGACATGTTCCGGAAGTATATATAGTGCAAAACAGGATCCAAACTATGATGCACAGAAGATGCCTTATATGTATGCTCCAGATGTAGTACAGGGGAATGATGGAAGATATTATCTGTATTATTGTCTGGCAGGAGAATATGGTAATGGCGGATATCATAATCCAATTAGTGTGGCCGTTTGTGACAAACCAGATGGAAAATATGAGTATCTTGGAATTGTGCGTACTAAGGACGGAAAACCACTAATGAAATATGTATGTTTCGATCCTGCAGTTATGAACGATAATGGTACGATTCATTTGTATTATGGGACATGGTATCCATTCGATGAAAACAGAAATATTTTTACAAATAATCCATTTACTCGAACAGAGATGCAGATGTTTGGACGTACAAAGGATGAGATTACGAAGGCGTTGAAAGAAACAGATGGAATCATGGGAGCAATCCATGTTACCTTGGCAGATGATATGCTTACGGCAACTTCGGAACCTGTAAGAATTCTTCCGGTTCGTGTAAAAGGGACCGAGTTTGAACAGCATGCATTTTTCGAAGCAAGTTCCATGAGAAAAGTGGGAGTTACCTATTATTTTGTATATTCTTCTATGAGAAATCATGAACTTTGTTATGCTACGAGTAAATATCCTGATAGGGATTTTTGCTTTAGAGGAACCATTGTATCGAATGGAGATATCGGATATAAAGGACGTAGCGATAAAGATAGATTGAACCATACTGGAACTAATCATGGTGGAATCGAGTATATCAATGGAAAATGGTATGTTTTCTATCATCGTTTGACACATCAGTCGGATTATAGCCGTCAGGCATGTGCAGAAGAGATTCAGATTTTAGAAGATGGAAGCATTCCAATGGTAGAAATTACTTCCTGTGGATTGAATAGAAAAGCATTAAAAGGCGCTGGTACATATCCAGCAACAATTTGCTGTAATCTTACCAATGGAAAGATGCGACACGGAACCAATAAAAAGAAAAAGTATAATGCACCATATGTTGGAAGTGGTAATGGGGAACAATATATCAAATGTATTACGAAGGGTACTAATATTGGATATAAGTACTTCGAGTTGGATAAATGTAATAGTATCTCTATAACTACTCGAGGAAGTGGAGAGGGATACTTTGCAATCTCTACTTCTTTGCATGGTGAGATAATCGGAAAGATACCTGTTCATGCATCTGCAAATTGGAGCAAGTGGAATGGACAATGCCAAGAAATGAATGGAAAGCAGGCAATCTTCCTTAGCTTTGTAGGAAAAGGCGAGATGGAGATGTTAGATTTTTCATTGATGTAGTAAATGGAGAAATTATATGAGAGCAGTTAGACTTAGAACAGCTTATTTGGAAAATCCAATTGGTTTGGATATTATAAATCCATGTTTCTATTGGAATTGTGAAGGTGGTAAAGCACAGACCGCCTATCAAATTATTGCGAAGTGTGGAGAGGAAGAGATCTGGAATACTGGGAAAGTTAAATCTTCTTCCATGTCTCATATTGAGTATAAAGGAAAAACATTACAGAGCAGAGATTTTGTAATATGGAGTGTATGCCTCTGGGATGAAGACGATGTACAAGGAGAGTGGTCAGAAGCCTCATTTGAAATGGGGCTTCTGAGTAAATCCGATTGGACCGCAAAATGGATTAGTGGCAATTACAGACCAAAGAAAAAAATGCGTTATCCAGTAGATTGCTTTAAAAAGACGTTTTCTACTGCAAAAGAGATAGCAAAAGCAAGAATCTATGCCAGTGCAAGAGGTGTATATGATATCACAATCAATGACACAACATTGGATGATTTTGTTCTTGCTCCTGGTATGACTGATTATCGTAAGAGAATCCAGTATCAGGTATATGATATAACAGAGCTTTTGAAAAAAGATAATACATTAGAACTTCGTTTAGCGGATGGTTGGTATCGTGGTAGTTCAGCAGCTTATGGTGTAGTGAATGTATACGGTAATCAGACCAGTGTGATTGCACAGCTAGAGATTACTTACGTAGATGGAAGTACAGATATTATAGTTACGGACAAGACATTTGCTTGGAGCAATGATGGTCCAGTTTGCTTTGCGGATTTAAAAGATGGTGAGATTTACGATGCTCGAAAGAAGCCAACCTATAGTGGCAAAGCAGTAGAAGTAAAGGGTGATGTAAATCTAGTAGCATCTAATAATGTATCTGTAAAAGAAAAAGAAGTGTTTACACCAACTCTTCTTACAGCAAAAGATGGTACAAAAGTATTAGATTTTGGACAGAATATTGCGGGATTCTTAGCTTTTGAGGTAACTGGAAAAGCAGGTCAGAAGTTAGAGGCAATTTGTGGTGAAGTCTTAGATAAAGAAGGTAAGGTGGATTTATCTGGCGCACAGGAAACAAGACCGGCGAAAGGATGGAATAACATTAACCTTGTCATAAAGCTATTAACAAATAAAGTCAATGGCGAAGTAATCATGACACCGTTGCAAGAAATTCATTTTACATGTAGTGGTGGAACAGACTGTTATAAAACCCGTTTTGCAGTATTTGGATTCCGTTATGTAGAATTACATACAGATATAGAAATTGATCCTGCAAAGTTTAAAGCGATTGCAGTATATTCGGATATGGAGCAAACAGGAGAATTCTCTTGTTCCAATTCTTTAATCAATCAGTTGTATAGCAACACCATTTGGAGTATGAAAGGTAACTTTTTAGATTTACCTACAGATTGTCCGACGCGTGAACGTCTTGGCTGGTCAGGTGATGCACAAATTTTCTTTAAGACGGGCGCATATATGATGAATGTAGCGCCATTTTTCCGTAAATGGCTACTTGACATGAGAGATGCACAATATGAAGATGGTTTGATTCCTGCAGTATTTCCACATCAGGGCGTAGAAATGATGTACAAATCTACAGGATCCTCAGTAGGCTGGGCAGATGCAATTTATCTTCTTCCATATCGTTATTATAAACAGTATGGAGATATCAGCATTTTAAAAGAATGCTGGCCTATGATTAAGAAATATGCAGAATACTTGTGGACAAATCTTGGAATGAGAGATAAAAAAGAAGGCCAAGCGAATCCACACAATGCATATACATATGAAAAAGGTATTCATTTAGGCGAGTGGCTGGAACCAGAAGAATTCCGTGATACGGTATATGGGACACAGGCAAAGCATCCAGAAGAATGTACAGCATATCTTTATCTTGCTATGACTACAATCGGCGAGATTGCGGAGTTGTTGGAAGATAAAGTGATTGCTGATAAATGTCAGAAATACGCAGAGGGTGCTAAGACGGCCTATGATGCTCTTTTCGTAAAAACAGGCAGCTTAAATACAAACCGTCAGGCAAAGATTGTTAGACCACTTGCACTTGGGCTTTTGGATGGTAAGGAAAAAGAAAATGCACAGAAGCTTTTAGTAAAAGCAGTAGAAGACTATAATTATTGCGTTGGAACGGGCTTTTTATCAACACCATTTATACTTCCAGTGCTGACAGAAGCGGGAGAAACAGAAGTTGCTTATAAGATGCTGGAAAATACCAAGAAACCAAGCTGGCTTGGTGAAGTATCAGACGGAGCAACTACAATCTGGGAAAACTGGGAAGGTGATTTAAGTCAGAACCACTATTCACCAGGAGCAGTATGTGAATGGTTGTTCCATACAGTAGGTGGAATCAATATAGATGGAGAAAATCACTTTAGGATTCGCCCTGTTTCAGGAGGTTCTTTAGAGTATGCTAACACAGTCTACAATAGTCTTTATGGTAAGGTAGAGTCTAGATGGGAAAAGAATGAAGATGGTGTTAAACATGTAATTACAATTCCAGCTAATACTACTGCAGAGATTATCTTACAAGATGGAACAACAGAAACAGTAAGTGCAGGCACATATGAATACCAATTGGGAGGAATAA
>JAZQMU010000156.1:0-8629 GCA_045543595.1 Faecalimonas sp. | reverse complement strand
TATGATATTCTTGTAATTAATGAAAAGGATATAAATTATTATAAAAGATTTATAATCGTTTTCTAATAATAAAATTTTCTAGTATGTAGATATTTAATAAGATATACAATTTCAATTAGAATGAATTCAACCAGATATGATTTTGACCATAGTTCACCAATTCTATTCTGCTTATCATACATATCTTTCAGCTCATCAATTGCATATGCTGTTATAATCGGTTTATCATTCTCCCACGCTATCTTGAGGGCAAACACTTTTCTATTATTATTACTAAAATCAGAGATGACGGTACCATCAGGAGTTATAATTTTTCCTTTTAACAGATTAGCATGATATTCTTTATAGTCTTCTTCGTGCTGCATATCTAAAGGAACATTCTCATACATATACGTAACTTCGTTCATGAAAGATTCAAATTCATTTATATCCGTAAAAACTTTCCCATTCATAAAGTCTAAATTGGAAGTTTTTTGATAATAAGTTGTTTGAGCGATCAACGTTATGCTGAAAATTAAAAGAATACAAATGGTATTACGAATCGATAAATTAACGCATTTTCTTAAATATGATTCCTCTCTCTCAGAAAATATGATGGTCTTCGATTTTAGTACTATATAGTTGATTATAGTAATTATAATATTACAACATAAAAGTGATAATACAAACCGTCGAATACGATGATATCCCATCCATCTGAAAAATGGGAGTATCTGTGAAAAGACAATAATTAAAACTACAAAGGTGATTTTACATATTCGAAATAAATATTTTTTTGTTTCCTGTACACTTTCCTGAATTAGTTCTTTGGTATTGAGTCTTGAGAATGCATGTATCATGAATATAATTTGACATATAAATGCAATTAGTAATAGACAAAATCCAACATAGAGACCTAAATCAGGAACAATATTAATATAATCCAGAAATAATGCTGAGATCTGGCCGATAAAAGCAATTCCAATCACTATAATACTTTGTATAAGGAATCTAGTTTTTGTTTTTTGAAGTAAGTGCTCTAACTGTTTTTCACCTCTTGAATTAGTATTTTTTACAAAAGCTGTATCATTAGAAATGATTCTTTCACCTCGAAGAAGCTCATCACAAGTCACATTCAATACTTCTGCAATCACTGGAAGCAGTGAAATATCCGGAGCACTCTCATCTCTCTCCCATCGACTTACCGCTTTATCTGATACATTCAGTTTTTCTGCCAGTTGTTTTTGCGTGAATCCATTCGCCTTTCGAAGTGCAGCAATGAACTCACCAATTGATTTTCTTGCCATAAATTAACCTCCTCCCGTTTTCTTCTTATGTAAATTCTAGTATAGCGAGGTGGAATATCACACCACACATATCCGAATTTACTCTCGTTTTGCGAGAATCAGGAATAATTTATAGTTTTTCCGAATCTAATACAATCGTAAACGGTCCATCATTTACAAGACTTACTTTCATATCAGCTCCAAAGATGCCTCGTTCAACTACAGGAACCGTTTCTTTACATTTATCGATGATGTACTCATACATGTCGGATGCCATATCAGGAGCACCTGATTCGATAAAGCTTGGTCTGTAACCTTTCTTGCAGTTGGCATATAAAGTAAATTGGGAGATTAAAAGTAGAGAGCCTCCCACATCTGCAAGTGATAGATTTGTCTTCCCATTTTCATCTTCAAAGATACGAAGACCCACAAGCTTCTTTACCATCTTATCCGCAATTTCTTTTGTATCTTCTTGTCCTACTCCAATGAGTACCATAAATCCTTTTTCGATTTGTCCAATGATGTTTTCATCTACCTTTACAGAAGCCTCAGAAACGCGCTGTATTACAAATTTCATAACTAGTCTATTTCTCCTTTGTCTTTCTTGTTAATTTGAATATAACGGCTAAAATAAGCCAAATAAAGCATGCTGCCACAAAGGCTGCAAGGAATATATTTTCATTCGGAATGAATGATGTTGTTCCGTCATCGTTTAGAACAGTAGCTGCATTTTTCAGAACTGCAGCACCTATTGCTGGTCCTATAATACCAGGCACAAGCACTTGCCCAACGATACGAAGTCCCTGGAACATACCGGAACGATTTTCTGGTGTATAGTCTCGAAGCATAGCTCCAAATACAGCCATTCCCATAAGATAACCACTCATCATAAATAGAGATCCAACAAATACAAGTGCAGTCATCTTAAAGAAATATAAGAATACATATCCAAGCATTAATGTACCAACAGCAGGCATTACTGCGATTTTAAAGCCATATTTATCGTACACACGGCCATATAATGCAGTTGCGATTGCTGCTACTATTACCGCTGGCGCCATGATAAGAACGTAGTTATCTAATTTTAATGACACATTATAGTACAAAATCAAATATGGCATAAAAGTCTGAATCGAGATACAGAATGTAGCGTATGCCGCAAGAATAATATAAAACAATTTATTTTTCTTGATTACAGATGGTCGATATCCATAGAAAATATTTTTAAAATAGTTCTGGTTTTCCGATGTATCGATTGGCACATCTTTAATCAAAAAAATTGCCAAAATACCAAGTACGAAAACAACAATACCGATAATACTATAAATAGTTGTCCAACTTTCAGGTTTATCAAGGTCAAAAGACATAAATCCGCCAAATACAACTAAAATTGCAACTAATGGCATCATAGAGTTGATACCTTCTGCTGCCCCACGGTTTGTATCATCAGTCACATCCGTAAGCCATGCGTTAAAACAAGCGTCGTTAGCTGCAGAACCAAAGAAAGTCATCACACAATCCATGATGATGACAAGTGATACACCTACAGACGCAGCTGATACTGTCATTGGGAATAATCGTTCGATCACATCAATACGAATCAGAGAAAAGCTCCAAATTGAGATTCCCCATAAAATATATCCGCTGCAGATAAATAGCTTGCGTTTCCCAATCTTATCAGATAATGCTCCGATGATGATCGTTGTCACAGTTGCTGCAATGGCACTTGCCGAAACCATCATGGAGATTTCTTCTGCTGATGCATGAAACATTTTATAGATAAATACGTTAAAATACATATTTTCTACAACCCAGGCTACTTGTCCAACTAAACTGAAGATTGTAAGAGCTAACCAAAATTTGGAAGAAAGTTTTGTCTTATTCATAAGTAATTCCTCTTTTGCAATTTTCTTCTATTTTATCATAGTTAACTTGTTTTTTGAAGAAAAATAGGCTACTATAAGCAAAGACTAATGATTAGAAGGGAAAGTTGATAGATGAAATTACAACAACTTTTAAGTTATACAAGAAAAGCCGTCGATGAATATCAGATGATTGAAGACGGGGATCATATTGCAGTTGGTATCTCAGGAGGAAAAGACAGTCTTACACTCCTTTACGCCTTACATGGTCTTAAACGCTTTTATCCAAAGAAATTTGAGCTCAGTGCTATCACAGTTAACCTTGGCTATGAAAAGTTTGATGTTGAGCCTCTGAGAGCTTTATGTGAAGAATTGGGTGTTCCGTATAAGGTTGTCGATACGGAAATCGCACATATTTTATTTGATGAACGTAAGGAAAGCAATCCATGTTCACTCTGTGCAAAGATGAGAAAAGGCGCACTAAATGATGCTGTAAAAGAAATGGGATGTAACAAGGTTGCATATGCTCATCACAAAGATGATATTATTGAAACAATGCTATTATCGCTTATTTTTGAAGGTAGATTTCATTCATTTTCACCTAAGACATATTTGGATCGTATGGATCTAACAGTTATTCGTCCTATGATGTATGTAGATGAGATGGATGTAATTGGATTTCAGCATAAATACAATCTTCCAGTTGCAAAAAGCCGTTGTCCAATCGATGGATTTACAAAACGTGAATACGCTAAAGATTTGGTAAAACAATTGAACGCAGAACATCCTGGCGCAAGAAACCGTATGTTTACTGCTATTTTAAATGGCAATATTTCCGGCTGGCCAGAACGAATTCCTCATGTAAGATAATAAAAGACCTCCCTGATTTGATTTCAGGGAGGTTTTATATTCTAGATAACTGGATTATCGATTGTATCTCTAAGTTTAATGTAATCAAGGATTGCTTTCACTGCTCCATCTACACCTAATTTCGCACTGTTGATACAGAGATCATAGCTGTTTGCAGCGCCCCATTCTTTGTTTGTGTAGTAGTTGTAATAGCTTGCACGTTTCTTATCATTTTTCATGATAATATCTTTTGCTTTTGGATTTCCAACATTTAATTCTCTTGCTACTCTGGCTATACGTGCATCCATATCAGCATATACGAAGATATTGATAAGATTATCATACTCTTCCAATGCATAGTCAGCACATCGACCGATCATAACACAAGATTCTTCTTCTGCAATCTTTTTAATCGCATCAAACTGAGCAAGGAATACTTTGTGATTGATTGGCATATCTGAAAATGTTCCTGCAGAAAATCCTAGAGAATATGTATCCATTACCAATGAGTAAAGGAAACTGTTTGTAGGTTTTTCATCGTGTGACTCAAAAAGTTCTTCGCAAAGTCCGCTTTCCTTTGCAGCTCTCTTTAACATTTCTTTGTCATAAACTTTAATGCCTAATTCTTTTGCTAAAGCTACACCAATATCGTGTCCTCCACTGCCAAATTGTCTTCCGATTGTAATAACTAAGTTCTTTTTACTCATATAATCACGCTCCTTTTAGCAATCTTAACGAATGTTATTATATTTATATTTTAACCTAATTATTTTATCGATTCAAGTTTATTTAGTAAGGAAACAAAATATTCTGGTAAAGGAGCATCCGCTTCCAAATATTCTCCTGTACGTGGGTGAGTGATTCCAATAATCTTAGCATGTAAAGTTTGTCCCTTTAATTTGAATGGACATTTAGCTGGTCCATAAACCTCATCCCCCAATAATGGATGATTTAAGCTAGCCATATGAACACGTATCTGATGTGTTCTTCCAGTTTCCAGCTGACATTGAATGTAAGTAAAGTTCTTAAATCTCTTGATTACTTTAAAATGTGTGACAGCTTCTTTACCATTTTTATGGTTTATACTCATTTTTTTACGATCGATCGGATGTCTTCCAATCGGAGCATCAACTGTCCCCTCGTCTTCTTTGATAACACCATGAACAATTGCATGATACACTCTTCGAATAGAATGAACTTTTAATTGTTCAGCAATATCGTTATGAGTAAAGTCATTCTTACATACTAATAATGATCCTGTCGTATCCATGTCAATGCGATGAACGATCCCTGGTCTCATGACGCCATTAATACCAGAAAGATCATCTTTACAGTAATGCATAATAGCATTTACAAGAGTTCCCGAATAATGCCCTGCTGAAGGATGAACGACCATTCCTTTTGGTTTGTTCACGATCAAAAGGTCAGAATCTTCATATAAAACATCAAGAGGAATATCTTCTGCAAGGATTTCTGGCTCTTTTAACTCTGGTTCATCTAACACAAGCAAATCACCACTGTTCACTTTATAATTAGCTTTTACCAATTTACCATTTACTGTGAGTTGCTCTTCTTTTATTAACTTTTGAATATAGGATCTGGAAATATCTGGTATCTCATCAGCAAGAAATTTGTCAACACGAAGTCCAGTTTGTGATTCCAACACTTCAAATTCTCTAGTCATGTAATCTCCTATTTGTTCTTTTTGAACTTTAAAACACCATAAATCTGATCAATATCTTCATCTTTATAATAGAAAATAAGTAACGCTATTAATAAGATTGATGCACATGTTGCATAAATATCAGCCACATTGAAAATAGGGAAATTAATCAGCTTAAAATAAAAGAAATCAATTACATAATGTAATGACACGCGGTCGATCATATTCCCGATCGCTCCCGCAACAATAGCTACAAGACAGATTCTGAGAGGAAGAAAATGTTTTGTATGTGGCATACGGATATATAGTATTGCAATCAAAAGTAAAGTGATGATTGTAATAATAAAGAAAAATGTTTGTTGTCCTTGAAGCATACCAAAAGCAGCACCACGATTTTCAAGATACTGCAGTTCAAAAACATCTTTGATAATTGGGATTGGGCCATCAGCAAGATGTTTTACTGCCAGCGCTTTTGTGTATTGGTCTAATATTACGCCGAGCACAACGGCAACAATTGCAATAATATAAGTCATTTTTCGTCTCCTTGCTAAATATATAAATCTAATATGACATAAATACGTCCTTTTTTCGTTTCTGAAATAGTTTCTTTGAATCGAAAACGCCCTAGACCTCGAACAGATACAATATCATTTTCTTTGATCTGATATCCATTTGAAGTAATCAGTTTTCCGTTTACAAAAACTTTCCCATTCTCTATAAATGTAACAAGTTTGCTTCTCGATGAAGAAAATGCTAAAGAAAGTAAACTGTCTAAACGAAGCGAAGAAACGGTACCTTTTATTTCTTTTACATTAGGTTTATAGTTTACATCCGCTATATCTTCAACTATCACCATAACAGATGTATGTCGGATTCGTGTCAATTCTTCTAACATAAATTTTTCCAGAGAACGATGTACAAACAGTAATGCATAATCATCTTCTACAAGGATATCTCCAAGTTTACTGCGGTCAATTCCAAGATTTAATATAGAACCTAGATAATCTCTATGAGAAAGTTTCTCCGAGAATTTCTTCTGTAATGGTTCGATTTTCAGGATAGAAATTGGATAATTTTTCTCATAACAAAGAGCATCAGGTAGAAAAGCAACCATCTGACGCTCTGAGAACTCATATCCACCGAAAGTTTCATAACACGAATCAAATTCATGTTTTGGTGTGGTATGAAGAATATTCAATTCATTTAAATTCAAAAAATCGGAATATGTAACAATGCCTCTTTGATAAGCAATCTTCGAAAGCTCTATCAATCTCTTTTGTAACATAAGTTCTTCTTTTTGCATATGTTTATCCTAGTATCTTGTTTTGATTGATGGAACATCAAAAGATGTGTTCAATAAATCTGTCAAATCACCAGAAATATCAACGTTTGTTGGTGTTACAAGGAAAATATAGTTGGAAATCTTTTGAAGATTACCGCTGATTGCAAAAGTAGCACCTGATGTAAAGTCGATAATTCTTTGTGCAACTTCAAGATCAATACCTTCTAAGTTAAGAATAACTGTGCGTCCGCTTAACAATGTTTCTGTGATTTCTCTTGCTTCATCAACAGCACTTGGTTTGATCACACAAACTTCCATTGTTGGTCTTCTAGATGGTTGACGCATCTGAGTGATTTTGTTGTTCGAAGCATATGATTTAGCAGGTTTTTCATCTACAAAATCGTCATCATCTTCAAAATCATCTTTTTTAGTTCTACCAAAAAGACTTTTTTTAGGTCTTTCTTCTACTTCATCTTCTTCGTCAAAGAAATCATCCTCAAAATCATCGTCATCACTAAGTCTCATAATATCTAAAAATTTATCTAATACGCCCATTTCATACTCCTTATTACTATATATTATAATTTCTTTCACCGAAAATAGCTGTTCCAACACGAACAATCGTAGCTCCCTCTTCGATTGCTACCTGGTAATCGTTTGTCATACCCATGGAAAGTATTTCGACATTAACATTATCAATGTTTTTCTTAGCTATGTCAACAGATAATTTGCGTAGTGCTGCAAAAACTGGACGATTTTCTTCTGGATCTGCGACAAACGGTGCAATCGTCATAAGACCTTTAATTCTTATGTGTGGAAATGTTGCGATTGTCTCTACCATTTCCATTACTTCGTCTACTTTTAATCCAAATTTACTGTCTTCTTCTGCAACATTCACTTCGATCAAAATGTCAACAATGATATCTTTTTTCACAGCTTCTTGCTCAATTGTTTCTGCAAGTCTTACAGAATCTACTGAGTGAATCAAGGTTGCTTTATCAATAACTGCTTTTACTTTATTACGCTGCAAATGACCGATCATATGCCATTTGATATCTTTTTCCATGTTTTCATATTTTTCGCAAAGTTCTTGCACTTTATTTTCACCAAAATGTCTGATACCTTCACCGTAGATTTCTTCTAACATGGAAATTGGTTTGGTTTTACTAACAGCAATCAACGTTACTTCGTTTCGAGAACGTCCTGCACGTTCACAAGCTTTTTGTATATTTAATTCAACTTCTCTTAAATTGTCTCTTAACATAATTCTCCTTTAAAATACAACGTCATTTTCTTTGATACCACTTGCATCAAGTGCAATGTGGTCATAGTTTGAAAGTCCAAAATCATTACCTTCTACAACGATATAATAGTCATCATTTTCACACAAAATTTCAATTTGCTTAAACACTGCATATCCTTTATTGATGCTGTAAACACCTTTTAGTGAACGGATTTCAGAAAGTGCATAAGTTTCATTGGAATCCATTTTTATCAAAGATGCTCCCTTTTCAAAAACACTTGGATCAAGATAAATCATATCATCTTCTTCGTAATAAACTGTTACTTTCTGAAATTCTGTAATCTCTTTTCCATCGGAATCAGTTGTTTTTACAAGTACCCCATCATCACTGCTGTTACCGCCTTGTGTCAGATAACCAGATGGAACAACGTAAAAATCTTTCGAAGTTTCCGCTGATTTCGGAAT
>JAZQMU010000155.1:0-4785 GCA_045543595.1 Faecalimonas sp. | reverse complement strand
AACAAAAATTATTTGTACAATGGGACCAGCAGTTAACGATAGAAGTCTCGTAAAAAAATTAGCGGAAAGTGGAATGGATATTGCCAGATTTAACTTTTCTCATGGAACTCATGAAGAACAAAAGGGTAGAATGGATATGATCAAATCGATCCGTGAAGAAATTGGACGTCCAATTGCCATTCTTTTAGATACAAAAGGACCAGAAATCCGTACAGGTTTATTAAAAGACGGTAACAAGGTGACATTGGAAGAAGGCCAGACTTTTACGCTCACAACAGAAGAAATTGAAGGCGATAATACAAAGGTTTCCATCACTTATGATGAACTTGCTGATGATGTAGAGATTGGAAAGCGAATCTTGATAGATGACGGTCTTATTGAACTGGAAGTCAAAAATATTATCGGTTCAGATGTGATCTGTCAGGTTATCAATGGCGGAGAATTAGGACAAAGAAAAGGTGTTAACGTGCCAAATGTACCGGTAAGACTTCCAGCATTGACAGAAAAAGACAAAGAAGATATTCGTTTTGGTGTGGAACAAGGTGTTGACTTTATTGCAGCTTCTTTCGTGCGTTCGGCAGAAGGTATCCTTGCGATCAAAGCGTTGTTAAAAGAATGTAAGGCTCCTTATATTCCAATTATTGCCAAGATTGAAAACGCAGAAGGTATTAAGAATATCGATGAAATCCTTCATTGTGCAGACGGTATCATGGTTGCCCGTGGTGACCTTGGTGTGGAAATTCCTGCACAAGAACTTCCATATATTCAAAAATGGCTGATTCAAAAATGTAACGAAGCGTTTAAACCAGTTATTACAGCCACACAGATGCTGGATTCTATGATGCGTAATCCAAGACCAACAAGAGCGGAGGTAACAGACGTTGCCAATGCTGTTTATGACGGAACAGATGCAGTGATGCTTTCTGGCGAAACTGCAAATGGTAAATATCCAGTAGAAGCGCTTAACATGATGGTTGAAATTGTAAAGAATGCAGAAGAACATGTTGATTACGATGCGATTGTGAAAAATATGAAAATGCAACGCAGAAAGAGTGTAGCAAGTGCCATTGGGTATGCTTCTGTTACAACATCTATTCATATGGGGGCAAAATGCATCATCACACCAACTGCGTCTGGTTCTACGGCAAGAGTGGTTTCGAAGTTTAAACCAAAAGCAATGATCATTGGTGCTTCGCCAAACGATGATGCACTTCGAAGAATGCAGATTTTCAGGGGTGTATATCCATTGAAATCAATTCCTTATGAAACGACAGAAGATGTTTTTGATGGTTCCGTTGAACTTGTAAAAGTGAAAGGTCTCGCAGATGTTGGTGATGTAGTTATCGTAACTGCAGGTATTCCTTCTACAGCTGTAAAACATGCAAATGAAGGCATGAGCAATATGATGAGAATTGCAATTGTAAGCTAAATTTAACGAGGGTGTAAAAACCCTCGTTTTTTAGTGAAAATAAATTGCAAGATAAAATATGTTGTGCTATAATATCAAAGATTGTGGGCAATCGACGCACCGAGACCACTGATAAGCACATTTTTCTAAAGTGTGTTTATCAGTAGTTTCGGATAAAAATTGTCCCGAACTATAAATTAAGGAGAATAATATATGTTTAAAAAGTTTGAAATGCAATTAGCTGGAAGAACTCTTCGTGTAGACGTAGGCCGTGTAGCAGCTCAAGCAAATGGTGCAGCTCTTATGCACTATGGTGAAACAGTAGTTTTATCAACAGCTACAGCTTCTGAAAAGCCACGTGAAGGAATCGATTTCTTCCCATTAAGCGTAGAATATGAAGAAAAATTATACGCAGTAGGTAAAATCCCAGGTGGATTCAACAAGAGAGAAGGGAAAGCATCTGAAAATGCAATCCTTACATCACGTGTAATCGACAGACCAATGAGACCATTGTTCCCAAAGGATTACAGAAACGATGTTACTCTTAACAACTTAGTATTATCAGTAGATCCAGACTGCAGCCCAGAATTAACAGCTATGTTAGGTTCTGCAATCGCAACAGCAATCTCTGATATTCCATTTGATGGCCCAACATCTACAACTCAAGTAGGTCTTATCGATGGAGAGTTTGTATTTAACCCAAATGCAGCTCAAAGAGCAGTATCTGATTTACAACTCACAGTTGCTTCAACAAGAGACAAAGTTATCATGATTGAAGCTGGTGCTAACGAAGTTCCAGAAGCTAAGATGATCGAAGCTATCTTTGCAGCACACGAAGTAAACCAGGAGGTAATCAAATTCATCGACGAAATCGTTGCAGCATGCGGAAAAGAAAAACATGCTTACACAAGCTGTGCAGTTCCAGAAGAATTATTTGCAGCAATGAAAGAAATCGTAACTCCAGAAGAAATGGAAGTGGCTGTTTTCACAGATGAAAAACAAGTAAGAGAAGAAAATATCCGCGTGATCAGAGAAAAGATGGAAGAAGCTTTCGCTGAAAACGAAGAATGGTTAGCTATCTTAGGAGAAGCTTTATACCAATACCAAAAGAAGACTGTTCGTAAGATGATCTTAAAAGACCACAAACGTCCAGACGGAAGAGCAATTGATCAAATCAGACCACTTGCTGCAGAAACAGATATCATCCCAAGAGTACATGGTTCAGCTATGTTTACTCGTGGACAAACACAAATCTGTACAATCACAACATTAGGACCTTTATCTGATGCTCAAAAATTAGATGGTCTTGATGAAGCTGAAACAACAAAGAGATACATGCACCACTATAACTTCCCAGCATACTCAGTAGGTGAAACAAAACCTTCAAGAGGTCCAGGACGTCGTGAAATCGGTCACGGTGCATTAGCGGAAAGAGCGTTAGTTCCAGTACTTCCAAGCGAAGCTGAATTCCCATACGCAATCCGTACAGTTTCAGAAACATTTGAATCAAATGGTTCTACATCACAAGCTTCAGTTTGTGCATCAAGTATGTCACTTATGGCAGCTGGTGTTCCAATCAAAGCAGCTGTTGCAGGTATCTCAGCAGGTCTTGTAACAGGTGATACAGATGATGATTACATTGTATTAACAGATATCCAAGGTCTCGAAGACTTCTTCGGCGACATGGACTTCAAAGTTGCTGGTACACACAAAGGTATCACAGCTATCCAAATGGATATTAAGATTCACGGTTTAACAAGAGCTATCATCGAAGAAGCAATCGCTTGCACAAAGAAAGCTAGAACATACATCTTAGATGAAGTTATGGCAAAAGCAATCCCAGAAGCACGTCCAGAAGTTGGACAATACGCTCCAAAGATTCGTCAAATGCAAATCGATCCAGCTAAGATTGGTGATGTTGTTGGACAACGTGGTAAAACAATCAACGCTATCATCGAACAAACAGGTGTTAAGATCGACATCACAGATGACGGTGCTGTTTCAGTATGTGGCGTAGATGCAGAAAAAATGGAAGAAGCTATGAAGATGATCGCTGTTATCGTTACAGAATTCGAAGCTGGTATGGTATTCGAAGGTAAAGTAATCAGCATCAAAGAATTTGGCGCTTTCGTTGAATTTGCACCTGGTAAAGAAGGTATGGTACACATTTCTAAGATTTCAAAAGAAAGAGTGAACCGTGTAGAAGACGTTCTTACATTAGGAGATAAAGTAAAAGTTGTTTGTCTTGGAAAAGATAAGATGGGCAGAATCAGCTTCTCTATGAAAGACGTTGTAGAAGAATAAGAATCAGATGAAAACCTTCAAGGAATGTTTCCTTGAAGGTTTTTTGTGTCTAAATTTTGATGGGTGGTTAGGCGTTTGACTCGATGTATATGTTTCATTTCCTAAATTCTATAAGGATTGGGCATCAATCGAGAGAATTAGAGTGTATTACCTAAAGGAAATATGTAATGTATAATGACTTGTTTTTGAAGCTCAATTTGCCTAATTGCATGGGAGATTTAGGCGAGACGCAATGACTTTCCTAGATTGTGCCTAAGTATGATTTAATCTTGACATACCTAGTAATTCTAGGTATAATATATACATAGAACAACGAGGTATCGGAGGTGTATTTATGGCAGTAGATAAAGGTTATATGTCTGGCAGTTCACGTCTTTTGGTTTTGAAATTATTAAATGAAAAATCATTCTATGGATATGAGCTTATCAAGACATTAAAGGAACGTTCAAACGATGTGTTTGACATGAAGGAAGGAACTTTATATCCAATCTTGCACAAGTTGGAGAATGACGAGTTGATCGTCTCGTCGAATCAGGAGGTGTCAGGAAGAGTACGTAAGGTATATTCTATCACAGAGAAGGGAATTAAAGTCCTGGCAAAAGAAAAGGAAGAATGGAGAGAGTTTTCACTGGCAGTGAATCAAGTATTGACGTTTGGAGGAATCTAAAATGAATAGACAAGATTTTTTGAGGCTGGTAAGTAAAGAAATTCATTTTATATTTGATCGTAAATCCATTGAGAAAGAGCTGAATGAACATCTGGAAGACAGCATTGCAGATTTGAGAGAGGAAGGCCTTTCAAAGGAAGACGCTGAAAGACAAGCGATAGCACAGATGGGAGAACCAGAAGAAATAGGAAAGCTTTTGAATCAAGAGCATCATCCAATTTTAGGATATGTTTGGATGATATCAAGAGTGATGGTAATTGCCGTAGCGATTCTGGCATTGGTTGTAGGAGCGGAAAGTTTGCAATCCGCCTTTGATCTTTTGGCTCCAACTTTTAATATTAGAGGACATCGAACTGAAGAATACTATCCGGTTCAAAAAGTCGGATCGTAGCCATGTCGTTCTGTG
>JAZQMU010000154.1:0-3433 GCA_045543595.1 Faecalimonas sp. | reverse complement strand
ATACCTCTTCTTATTCATCTCTTGTTTCCATCAGGATAATCAAACCTTGTGAAAACATAATTTTTACTTCATCCTCAAGAAACTCGTTACTTACACACCTACTGTCGTATGGGCACAATCTGTAATGTCTTAAAGGATACTTTGCACCTTTGACTGAAACATCTTCTACAATTCCGCCTAATGGAAAAATCGAGAAATATTTCCCAAAACAATTCTTTTTCTCAAGCACTATTTCTTTCTCATGTAAAGAGATTCGGTTATACTTATCTAGCATGAACGCCTTTTTTCCTGAATCCAATGCTATCTTAAGAACCTGAATATTCGCCATCACATGGTCAAGACGAGTCCCTGTTGCTCCAAGCAACCACAACTCTTCTGCTTCAAGTTCTAATGCATATCGAACCCCAATCTCCGTATCCGACGCATCTTTTATTGGATTGAACTGTCGGATCGGGATATCGTTCTTATTTTTGTAGTAAGAAATCACCTCCGGACCCACACTATCAAAATCACCGACTATGTGTGTTGGATCAATCTTCTCTTCATATAAAAATCCGAGTCCACTATCAACTCCGATAATGAACTCAGGATTTAATTCTTTTATTGTTTGTAAACCAAATTCTCTGTCAATGGAACCACCACTGACAATCACTGCTTTTCTATTCATACTTTTTAATTAATGCAAGCATATCTTTTGTATTCTGCGCTACATCGCCATTGAATACAGCAGAACCTGCCACGATAATATTTGCTCCTGCTTTCACTACTTCTTCTACATTATGTGTATAGATTCCACCATCAACCTGAATGTCAACATTCAAACCTCTTTCTTCAATCATTGCACGAAGTTCTCTGATCTTATCCAGTGATTCAGGAATGAATTTTTGTCCTCCAAAGCCTGGATGAACTGACATAATAAGAACCATATCCACCTTATCTAACAATTCATCTACTGCAGAAACCGGAGTATCTGGGCAGATAGAAACACCGACTTTCATTCCAAATTCTCTGATCTTTGCAATTGTCGCATGAATATCTTCACAAGCTTCCACATGGACTGTGATGATATCTGCTCCTGCTTTTGCAAATGCTTCCACATATCGGATTGGTTCAGTTACCATAAGGTGAGCATCACATACAATATTTGTAATAGGACGGATAGATTGTAATACTGGCATACCGAACGAAATACTTGGCACAAACATCCCATCCATTACATCAAAGTGTAAGTATTCTGCTCCATTTTCCTGGATTGTCTGAATTTCTTTTCCTAATTCTTTAAAATCAGCAGCTAATATAGAAGGCGCTAAAATCATCACATTTAATATCTCCTTTTTTCTTTCAATTCCTTGTACATTTCCAAATAATTTTCATATCGCACCGGATGAATTTTCCCTGCTTCCACTGCTTCTTTCACAGCACATCCCGGTTCATGTACATGATCACAGCCTAAAAAACGACATGTCCCCTCGTAAGGTTCAAACTCTGTGAAATAATATTTCAGTTCTTCCTTCTTAAACTCGTTGGTATAGAGTGAGCTAAAACCGGGAGTATCCATGATATAAGTATCGTTTTCAATCCAAATAAGTTCTGAATGTCTCGTCGTATGTTTTCCACGTTCAATCTTTTCACTGATGGAACCAGTTTCCATCCTTGCATCAGGTTGAAAAATATTAATAAGCGACGACTTTCCCACACCGGATGGTCCTGCAATAGCTGTAGTTTTTCCCTGCAGCAACACTTTTAGTTCAGTAACATTTTCGTTTTCAATGGCGCTTGTAAACACCATCTCATAGCCACAACTTTCATAGATATCTTTTAACTTCTGAATCTCTGGTTCTGTAGCAATATCTTTTTTATTAAAACACAGAATCACTGGAATCCCTTTGCTTTCCATCATAATCAAAAAGCGGTCAAGCAGATTAAAATGCGGCTTTGGCTTTGTCACCGCAAATACCACTAACGCTTGGTCGATATTGGCTACCGCCGGACGGATAAGCTCATTCTTCCTTTCCAGTATCTCTATTATATTTCCTTTTTTCTCAGTCTCGTCTAAAATATCGATCTGAACTATGTCCCCCACGAGAGGTTTGATCTTCTCTTTTCGGAACACTCCTTTTGCTTTACATTCATAAACACCGAATTCTACTACGTGAACGTAGTAGAATCCGGCAATTCCTTTTATAATTTTCCCTTGCATATTATTGTGTTACACTTTCACCTGTTCCAGCTTCTGGAGTTGTTGTGTCTGCTGGTGGTGTTTGTTCTGGTTGTGGTTCTGGCGTTGGTTCTGGTTGTGGTTCTGGTTGTGGTTCTGGTTCTTGCTGCACAGAATTTCCTGTACTTACCGCAACAATGACTATCGATCCTTTTGGTATTTCTTGACCCTCACCTTCGACATAGATAACGTAACCAGCTCCATATTGTGTACTTTCTGCATAATTTGGCACAACATCAAAACCTAAGTTTTTCAAAGTTGCTTCTGCACTGCTGTAAGTAGTTCCGGCAAGACCTGTTGGCACAAGTACGTTTTGCACAGGCTCTGGTCCTTTACTTACAGAATAAGGGACTACTTCTTTCGCATCTACACGAGTACCAAATTCAATCAATTGTTCGTAAACCACACCGGCTTCCACTTCTGGATGATACGCTTCCGTCATCTCACCTTTAAGACCTACCCCTTCTAATAAAGCTTCTGCTTCCTCTTTCGTTTTTCCTAAAAGGTTTGGCACCATCTTTTCACCAGGTCCTTGGCTGATGATCAAAGTAATTGTTACATCTGCATCTGCCATTTCACCTTTTGCTGGAAGTGTTTGTACTACTTTTTCAATTGCAACATCGTCATCATATTCAAACTTAGGAATAATATTTTCTTCTGAAAAACCTGCTTCAATCAATGTTCGAATTGCATTTTCTTGAGACATACCAGAAACTTCTGGCACTTCAAGTTGTTGAGCTTTCAATCCACCACTGACAATAATTGAAATAAGAGAACCTTCTTTCAACGGGGTTCCCGCCTCTGTGAGCTGCTCGATTATATATCCCTCTTCATATATAGTAGATTCTTCATATTTTTCTACATTCAATTCGTAACCAAGCAAATCACATTCCGCTTTTGCGTCTTCAAGTTTCTTGCCTTCAAGTTCTGGAACTGTTAATTCTGTTTTATCTGTGATAACACCAGGACCAAATTTAAAGAGACCTGTTGCGCTTCCCACTGCATATACCAAAACAAACACAAAGATTACAGCAACAACAACAGTAAGAATCTTCATAATCTTAGCCATCTTAGGATCTATCTCAGTTTTTTTATCACTATTCTTTTTGCGTCTGATTTCGCGATAATCCTCATCATCGTAATCATCCTCAAAGTCATCATTGCTTACCATTTTATACTCAGATTTTGTCTGAATCTCTTCTAATTCATCTGGTG
>JAZQMU010000153.1:0-10734 GCA_045543595.1 Faecalimonas sp. | reverse complement strand
AGATTCTTATGTGGATAATCCACTGGCAGATCTGGCTGAAGAAAAGTTTAAAGAAGTTCAGGCGGCTTACGATGAGATCATGAAGCAGCGTCAGTGTGGTAATGGATATGGCGGTTATGCGTATACAGGCGGTCAGCAAAGTTATAACACAAGCAGTCAGGAAACACCAGAACTTCAATCAGTGCGCAGCTATATTAACGCAAGACGTTTCCATGAGGCGCTTACAATGCTTGCTAATATTGGAAACCGCAATGCAACATGGTACTACTACAGTGCGATTGCGAACATGGGAATCGGCAACAACTTGGTGGCAGTGGAACATGCAAAACAGGCAGCAGCCATGGAGCCAGGAAACATGGAATATGTGAACTTTGCAAACCAGATGCAGTTCCGCAGTCAACAGTACCAAAACAGAGGATATGGCTACGGGCGTCAGTCCTATGGCACAGGAAATCTTTGTTGTGATCTGTGGTGTCTTGACACTATGTGTGAATGTATGGGAGGCGATCTGTGCTCATGCATGTAAGCGCAAAAAAAATAGCAGTGATGGGATTGCTTGCGGCATTTACGGTTGTGATGTTGATGTTAAGCTCTACGATTGAGAGCAGCAGTTTGTTTTTTATAGCAGCGGCTTCCTTTTGCGTAGGGATCGTGATACGAGAGTGGGGGAACCTAGGTGGTCTCACATTTCTACTTGGCAGTACATTGCTAAATGTTCTTGTGGCTCCCAACAAATTATATTGCATCACCTATGCAGGAATGGGGTTATATTTGGTCTTGTCTGAATGGCTTTGGAAGAAGATTGCAGATGCCCCAGTGATGGAAAATAGGATGCTAAAATTGTGGCTTGGAAAATATGTAATTTTTAATCTGATCTACATTCCAGCTATTTGGTTTATGCCGAGTCTTATTTTTACAAAAGAAATAAAAGGAATTCTGTTACTAGTTCTTTGGGCGGCAGGTCAGGCGGTTTTATTTGTATATGATTACGCCTACCGATATTTCCAAGGGACAGTATGGGGGAAATTTAGAACAAGATTATTAGATTAGGGAAGTTTAGCTTCCCTAGTTTTTGACCTAAAAAGAAACTTTTAAATTTCTATAGCAAAGAAATAGTAACATATGGTAAAATAGAGTATATAGAAAACACGGGGAGTGACAAAAATTGATTCAAACATGGCTGGCTGATGTCACAGAACTTTTAAACGAAGAAAAATATCTGTTTTATTATAAAAAAGTGCCAGATTTCCGTAAGGAAAAAGCGGACAAGCTTCGTTTTCAGGCGGATAAAGCTTTGAGCATAGGAGCGTGGATTTTGTGGGAAAAGATGCGTGTGTATTATGGACTTAAAGAGAATGCGCCGTTTAATCTCTCTCATTCGGGACACATGGTCATGTGTTCTGCAGAGGACACTGGAGATGTCACCGTCAAGGTGGGCTGTGATGTGGAACGGGTTCAGAAAGTAAACCTGAAAATAGCGAAAAGATTTTTTAATAAAAATGAGTATCAGATGATTCTGAAGGATGAAAATATGTTTTATCGCTTCTGGGTTCTGAAAGAAAGTTTTATGAAAGCAACCCGATTAGGAATGAAACTAGGAATGGATACTTTTGAAATTGGTATGGAAGATGACAAACCGATTTTGAAAAGTAAACCAGATGATATAGAGGGGACTTTTTATTTTAAAGAGTACGAATGCAAAAAACCAAACTATAGAATGGCGGTATGTTCTTCAAATAAAAATTTTGAAGAGCGGATACAAATGATTGATTTATAAATTCGTGGAGGATAACAAAATGCAGGAATTATCAAAAGCAGAAAAGAGTGCAAGAAAAAGAGAAAGACAGAGAAAGAGACTGATGATATTTGGAACTTTTACACTGATCATAGGACTTGTGTGTGGTGTGTTAGTTGGAGGAATTGGAAAGAAATCACTTGAGAAAGAAGTTGCAGCACTTTCGGAACAACTGAAGGAAAAAGATACAGTTGCTGACACGGAATTGCCTTCAGATGTAGCAGAGGATGAACCAACTGATATAGAAGAACCGGCGGAGGTGGAACTTCCTTGGAATATGGTGCTGGTGAATCCTTGGAATGAGATGGAAGAAGGCTACAAGCCAGAGCTGGAAGAAGTGGAACCTGGAATGATGGTGGACAGCAGAATCGCAACTGACTTGAGAAATATGTTGAACGATGCAAAGGCGGCGGGATTGAGTCCATTTATCTGTTCTGCATATCGTAGTTTGGATCGACAAGAAGATCTTTTTAATAACAAAATTGAAAAGATGAGAAATCGTGGACTTGGTTATTATGACGCGTATGTGGAGGCTGCGAAAGTAGTTGCAGTCCCTGGAACGAGTGAACACGCTTTAGGTTTAGCTGTAGATATCGTTTCATCAGGGTACACAAATCTTGATGAGGGTCAGGAAAACACAGATGAATTTGAATGGTTTAAAGACAACTGTTACAAATATGGATTTATCTTAAGATATCCAAACGGAACAACAGATATCACAGGCATTATTTATGAGCCATGGCATTACCGCTATGTAGGTGTAGAAGCGGCTACTGAGATTACAAATCTAGGTGTGACATTGGAAGAATATTTAGAAAATCATTATGACAAATAAGCTAAGAGAGGATGCGGGTATGGTGAACTTAACATTTGGAGAACAGGTCAAAATAATTCTTGGACGAAAAGGAATGACGATCAAAGAACTTGCGGAGCAGATGGAAGCTTATACGGGAAAGAGTATGTCGAGACAGAATATGACACAGCGCTTACATAGAGATAATTTCCAGGAACAAGACATGCGCCTCATTGCAAAAATACTTGGATGTCAGTTCCAGCTTAGCATTATGGAACCAGCAGAAGAATTCGAGAAAATGGAGGTATCAGTTGAAGAAATCCGCGAACCAGAAGTTTTGGAAGCAGTGGCAGAAGAACCAACAGAAACTTCGGAAGAAGAGTCTCGAGAAATTACGATTGAAGAGTTAGTGGATGTGGAAGAGATTGCTCCGGCAGAAGAGGAACAAGAACCAGAAGTTCCAAGCTTTGCAGCTGTAAAGGAAAGAGATGAGGAAAGAAATTTACTCAGAAAAGGTATCTCAGGTGTATTTAAAAAGACTGTTCCAACAGAAAATGCCGAAGACAACGTGGAAAAAGAAGTAGAAGAGATTCTCGGAGATGTTAATCCATACACAGGAAAAGAATATCAGACGAACAGTGTTCGTATGCATCCAAAGCGTATCGGTTATGTGCAGGTATATGATCAAGAACAGCACAAATGGACAGATATGACAGAGTGGGCATTTCTGGGATATCAGGAACGTAAGAAATTATTGCTCGGAAAAGACTACGTTCCACCAATATATTTAGATTAAGGAAGTTATTATGAATTGGGAACATTTACTATCGACAAAACGAAATAGAGAGGTGTCTGGAAACGGGCAGGCATCTGCGGATCTTCGAAGTGAGTTTGAGAAAGACTATCATCGGATCATAGGAAGTGCGTCTTTCCGAAGACTTCAGGACAAAACGCAGGTATTCCCATTGGACCAAAGTGATTTTATCAGAACAAGATTGACCCATTCCCTTGAGGTGTCTTCGTTTGGCAAATCTTTGGGACAGAATATCGGTGAGTACCTTCTTACCTACAAGAAAGATCCCAGTTTTAATTGGAAACGCAAAGAAGAAATTTGCAGTATTTTGCAATGTGCAGGTCTGATTCATGACATTGGGAACCCGCCATTTGGACATTTTGGTGAAATCATCATTCGAGAATGGTTCCGTGAAAATCTGCCAAAGCTTTTATTCAAAGGTCAAAAGGTGGAAGATTTGTTGTCGGATCAGATGAAAAGAGATTTCTATTATTTTGAAGGGAATGCGCAGGCACTTCGCCTGGTAACAAGACTGCATTATCTGGTAGATGAAAACGGAATGAATCTTACATATGCTCTTTTGAATACGATCGTAAAATATCCAGTATCTTCTCTAGATATCGACAGAAAATCGGGAAATATAAAAGATAAAAAAATGGGCTTTTACATGGCAGACCATGAGATTTACGAAACGATCGCAAAAGAGATGGGAACATTAGGGAAGCGCCATCCACTGACATTTATCCTGGAAGCTGCAGATGATATTGCATATAGTACAGCGGACATCGAAGATGGGTTTGTAAAAGGATTTATCTCGTATAATGCGCTGAAAGAGGAACTCGGAGCGCTTCAGTTGAAGGAACCAAACAATCCATTTAATGCGTTGGAAAAATTGGAAAAGAAATATCAAAATGGCGTGGTGCGCGGTGTGAAAAATCCAGAAGAATATGCAGTGAAGAACTGGCTTGTTCAGGTACAAGGCTTTTTGATCAACTGTGCAACATACGGATTTACTTCCCATTATGATGCCATCATGGAAGGTTCCTATGGTAAAGATATCTTTAGTGGAACCTACGGAGAACAATTGATTCATCTGTTACAAGACATGGCATACCGACGAGTTTTTACGACGCCAGCTATCCATAAGATGGAGATGAAAGAATCCGTGATATTACGCTTCTTGCTAAATAAGTTTGTGAAAGCAGCTATTTATTATGACACTGATGTAAAATTGGGAGAGATTGATAAGCGTTTAATTTCATTTATCTCCGAAAATTATAAGAGTGCATATCACAAGCAGGCAGAAGGGAAATCGGAAGAGGAAAAGCTTTATTTGAGACTGCTTCTTGTGACAGATTCTATCTGCGGTATGACGGACAGTTATGCGAGAAGATTGTATCAGGAAATGAATGCAATCATTTAATATATATTCCGCATCCATTGCGGAAATAGGGTCCCTTAATTCTGGAAGCAATAGATTTATCATGAAGGGTTTAAGGAGTAAAATATAACCATAATAAAACAAAAGAGGGTTGATGATATGTTTACAACAAGAAAAAGAAAAACAGAAACAGACATGCCTGAACAAGAAGTGGTTCAGGAACCTGGAAAGAAAGCCAAAAAGATTAAAACTCCAAAACTTGGAAAAATAAAATATGGAATATTGGGAGTTTTTATTGGACTCTTTGCAGTAGTGACATTATTACAAACTACATACACAATTCAGGAAGATGAGTACGCAGTGATCCGAACATTCGGTTCGGTGCAGGTGGTTGAAACACCTGGTTTCAAATTCAAGATTCCTTACATTCAAAATGTGTATAAAGTAAGCAAAGCTTCAAAACAATTTGCAGTAGGTTATGATATTGAAACTGGAGAATCTATTTATAAAGAATCGTTCATGATCACAAGTGATTATAACTTCGTAAATGTAGATTTCTATTTCGAATATCAGATCACTGATCCGGTGAAATATTTCTACGCATCGGAAGAGCCAGAAGTGATCGTAAAGAATCTTGCACAAAGTTACATTCGTGACACTGTTGGCAGTCACAAAGTGGATGAAGTTTTGACAACAGGAAAGTATGAAATTCAATCAGAAATCAAAGCAAAACTTCAGGAAAGACTGGAGCTTGAGGACATTGGTATTCAGATTACAAATGCGGTTATCCAGGATGCAGAAGTACCAACTGCAGAAGTAGCACAAGCATTTAAAAATGTAGAAGATGCGAAACAAGGTATGGAAACAGCGATTAACAATGCCAATGCAGATGCAAACACAAGAATTCCTGCAGCAAATGCACAGGCAGATAAGATCGTGAAGGATGCAAAGGCAGAAAAAGAAGCCCTGATCGCGGAAGCAGAAGGTCAAGTGGCACGTTTTAATTCATTGTACGCAGAGTATGCAAAATTCCCGCTTATTACAAAGCAGAGAATGTTTTATGAAACAATGGAAGAAGTGCTTCCAGGCATGAATATTTACATCACAGATGGGGCGACACAGACAGTGCTTCCATTAGAACCATTTACAACACTTGAAACAGAGGGAGGACAACAGTAATGAAGAAGAAAGTTTTTATAATACCACTTATCGTTATCGCACTTGCAGTGCTGTTCTCATCAATCGTTATCACAAAACCAGGTGAATATAAAGTAATCAAACAGTTTGGTAAGATCGTCAGAGTAGAAGAAAACGATGGCTCTACTTATGGACTTAGTTTCAGAATTCCATTTGTGCAAACGGAATCTACAATCAGTTCTAAGGTTATCTTAAGTGACTTGCCAGCAAGTGATGTTATGACATCAGATAAAAAATCTATGATTTCCGACTGTTTCGTTCTTTGGCGAATTGAAGATCCTATGAAATTTATTCAAAAACTGAGTGGGTCACAGCAGAATGCGGAATCGCGTATCAGTTCAAATGTATATAATGCGCTTAAAAATGTAATCAGTAGTTTGAGTCAGGAAGAAGTGATTTCAGGTAGAGATGGAGACCTTGCAGAGCTTCTTACAAAATCTCTTGGAACGAATCTTGAAACATATGGCATCAAGGTCGTGAAGATCGAAACAAAGATGCTCGACCTTCCAGATGAAAATAAAGAAGCTGTTTATAACCGTATGATTTCTGAAAGAAATAATATTGCGGCATCTTACACAGCACAAGGGGAACAACAAGCTCAGGAAATCAAGAATGATACAAATGAGACTGTGACAGTTCTTCTGGCTCAGGCGCAAAAAGAAGCAGATACACTTGTCGCAGAAGGGGAAGCGGAATACATGAAGATCCTTAGCGATGCTTACAATGATGAAAGTAAAGCAGATTTCTACAGTTTCGTAAGACAACTTGATGCGATCAAGGCGACATTAAAAGGTGGAGATAATACGATTGTGTTAGACAAAGATTCTCCAATTGCAGAACTCTTTTACTAGAATGTATAGAGTGCAAGTTTCAGACTTGCACTCTATTTTAGTTGTTTGATATAATTAAGCAAAGCATTATATTTCTAAAATTCTTTGTGGTGTATCCACGTCTATTATCTAAATTCATTTCTGGAAATCTCAATGCTTAAAAATCACTTATTTAAAGCAGAGAGGTCAAAAGAGTGAATGACCTCCTGCATATTTACAAGGAGGTAGTTATATGACAAAACTTAAGAGAGACTATAAGTCTCACATGTTCACAATGATTTTTAGTGACAAAAAAGAATTATTGGAGCTATATAATGCGATTGCAAAACGGAATTATAGTGATCCAGAACTCTTAACAATTAACACATTGGAGAATGCGATTTATATGTCGATGAAAAACGATTTATCGTTTATTATCGATTGCAGGGTGTCTCTGTTTGAACAGCAATCCACGTATAACCCTAATATGCCATTGCGATTTCTGTTGTACATATCTGATATGTATTCAGCGTTAACCATAAGTCATAATTTGTACGGAACAAAATTGATTCAAATTCCCACACCCAAATTTGTGTTGTTTTACAATGGACAAATGAAACGACCTGAACGGGAAATTTTAAAATTATCAGATGCATATATGACGCAAGAAGATGATATATCACTGGAATTAATGGTAGAAGTTCTTAATATTAATGCGGGCTATAATGATGAATTGAAAAAAGCATGCAAATCCTTGAGTGATTATTCAATATATGTGCAAAAGGTAAGGGATTATCGAAACAAGAACCTTTCTATTGAAGATGCTGTAGAACAGACCATTGCAGAGTGTATAAGAGAAGATGTTTTAAAGGAGTTTTTGGAGCAGAACAGAGCGGAGGCGAAGGCTGTGAGTATTTACGAATATAACCAAGAAGAACATATGAGAATGGAACGAGAACAACATTTCGAAGAAGGATTAAGACAAGGAGAAATCATTGGTGCTGTGAATATATGTCGGGATTTTAACCTTTCAGATGAGGAGATTGTTGTGAAACTTGTTGAAAAGTATGGTTTGGAAGAGAAAGTTGCGAGAGAATACTGTAAATAATATGGAAGTTACAAAAGGGGCGGTGAGCCCCTTTTTATTTTATAGTAACTTTCCCATAATACAGGTCCCTTATATTGATCAATATAGTTTTATCATCATATTTAACAGCAATTACGTCCTCTTCAGTAATCTCAGAAATTTCAGGAAAATCCTGCAATTCGATAAATGTATTTTCATCGAGGAAAATCATATCATAAAAGCCATTTCTGATTCGTTCATCTTCAGAACGCTTTTCATTATATTTTATGATACTCAGTGTATCGTAAGGCATAATACCGTTTACCTCTGTATTTTCGCCTCCATGTGCAACAATAAATCGAGTGCGTTCATCAGTTGGTTCAAATACAAGTTGTGTTACGTCACCATGCTTTTGGCAGGAAAGAGTCATTTCCGTTGAGCGAGTACTTTTTCCATATGACCAATAATTGTGGTAACCTTCGATAGAGACTCCGACAATGGCAGCAGTTATAAAAATAGCTAAAATCAATTTGCGCAAATTATCGCGCTTGATTTTAACAAAAGGATTGATTTCTGGTGTTGTAGATTTCAAATCAATACTATTTTGCATTTCTTCAAAATACGCGGAACATTGGGAACAATTATCCAAATGTTCTTGGATTGTTATATTACTTTCAGGACTTGTCAATCCATCAATATAACTAGGTAGCAGATCTTTTATAATTTCACATTTCATCTTGATTCAGTCCTTTCATTATTTTTTGTTTGGCTCTATAGAAAGTAACCCGGGCCCAGTTTTCATTCTTGCTAAAAATTTCGCCAATTTCCCGGAAAGACAAATCCCCAGTAATTCTTAAAAAGAAAACTTCTTTGGAAGTTTCATCCAGAATATGTACCCGACGGAAAATATTCATCAGGCTGTCTTTCTGACAAAATTGTTCTTCCAGATTAGAATCCGAGGAAGGAATCCGTTCATCTAAAGGAGATGTACTTTTTTTGGAGCGCCTGTCCAGTTCCTGATACCAGAGATGCTTTCCAATCTGGCAGAGCCAGGTGGATACTTTGCAGGAACCGTCATATTTTTTAGAGGAACGAACGGCTTGATAAAATGTTTCCTGAAGCAGTTCTTCCGCAGTGTTTTCGTCATGGCATAGGGATAACAAGTATTTGTAGACAAACTCAGCGTATTCTCTGTAAACAGAATCCATTTTCAGCATGTTCATTCCTCCTTTCCGATTGTGGTTAACCATCTTTCTTACCTATATATCATAAAAAGAAGTGGAATGTTACAGGGAAAAAGTTCTTTTTTAAAAAAAGTGGAATAGAGTAAATATAGGACAAGATAGGAGGCGGAACTATGGGCGAAAGCACACAATATTTATATGAATACGAAAATGGAAAAAGAGTTCGTAATCTTGGATTTATGAAGATAGACAAGCAAAGAGATAAATGGGTATTGCAGATATACGGGAAGGATATGGATGAGATAAAGGGAATTGTTTTACAGCACCCGGATGGCAAACAATACCAGGCGGGATGGGAGTTGGAAAAACAGGAGATTTTCCGTGAAAAAGAGGCGGTACAAACAGAAGAAAAGCCGATGGAAGTGGAAGAGTATATTTTGCCAAACAATGTGATATATGAAAAAATTCAAAGGCAGGATCTTTCCAGACTTCCACGAAAAGAATGGAGGATAGCTAATAACAGCTTTCTGCTTCACGGATTTTACAATTATCACCATTTGGTGTACATAGAGGAAAATGGAGAGGTTTGGATAGGAGTCCCAGGAATTTTTCATGAGAAAGAGAAACTTGCAGCCAACACCTTTGGTTTTACGCATTTTCGAAGATGTGCGGATGTGCCGCTTGAACTTGCGGAAAATGAAAGGAACATGTACGAAGACTTTGGATATTGGTGTCGACAGATTTCAGTTCCTCAAGTATAATTACATACGGTAGGTGAGAAATGATGTTGACACAAGATGAAAAATATATGAAAGAAGCCATTCGACTTGCAAAAAAAGCTTACGCTTTGGAGGAAGTGCCGATCGGATGTGTGATCGTTTACGAAGGGAAAATTATTGGAAGAGGCTATAACCGACGCACCATTGATCGCAATGTGATCGCTCACGCGGAGATGCAGGCGATTAAAAAAGCTTGTAAAAAGATGAATGACTGGCGTTTGGAAGATTGTACCATGTATGTGACACTTGAACCATGCCAAATGTGTTCGGGTGCGATCGTTCAGTCACGTATGAAAAAGGTTGTAATTGGTTGTATGAATCCGAAAGCTGGTTGCGCAGGCTCTATCTTGAATCTGCTTCAGATGGAAGAGTTTAATCATCAAGTAGAGCTTGAAATCGGTGTTTTGGAAGAAGAATGCAGCAGTTTGATGAAGAACTTTTTCAGGGAGCTACGCGAGAAAAAGCGCCAATAGCCTTGACAAATTTATAGAATTGATAGTATAATACAGAACCGTGCAGCCGGGGCGTTAGCGGTGCCTTGTACCTACAATCCGCTATAGTAGGGGTGATGTTGCATGGAGGGCTTTTGTTTGTAGTGCTGCCCTTTGCAAGTGGCGTAGATGTTTGGGTCTCACGCGACGGAAATCTATGAACCGTGTCAGGTCGGGAACGAAGCAGCACTAAGTAGAATCTTCCGGGTGCCGTGAGGGTGCCTGGGCTGAGTTAACTACAGAGGTAACGGCTGGGGGCAAAGTTCGAAGTGCAACGCACGAAAGAGAGAAGAGTAGGGGTGTTATTGCGGAGGTAATAACACCTTTTTGTTTTAAAGGAGGTATAACGTGAAAGTTGTTTTGACAGCGATCAATGCAAAGTACATACATTCCAATCTTGCCGTGTACAGTCTGCGAGCTTACGCAGATAAGTATAAAGACCAGAT
>JAZQMU010000152.1:0-3310 GCA_045543595.1 Faecalimonas sp. | reverse complement strand
TTTGATTATCCTGATGGAAACAACAGATGAATAAGAAGAGGTATAGCCTCTTCTTTTTTGTGATTTTATACAAAAAACTGGATGGTTTGCGTAGTTTGTACTTATTTTTATACAATCTTTGTTTACAAATCCTTTTTATGGTGGTATATTGTGAAATAAGTTTTATATTTAAGGAGAGTTTATTATGAAATCAATGTTCAAAAAAGCAATTACAGGTATGATGGTTCTTGCCATGGTACTTGGTCTTGTAGCTTGTGGCGGAGACTCGGGCTACACATCAGAAAATACAGAATACGTTCTTGGTTTTTCTGGCCCACTTACAGGGGCAGCAGCAGTTTACGGTGTAGCTGTAAACAACTCAGCTCAGATGGCTATCGAAGAAATCAATGCAGCTGGCGGTTTAAATGGTGTTAAATTTGAACTTGTTGCTACAGATGATACACATGATGCATCAAAAGTTGCAGCTAACTATGCAACTATGTTAGAAGGTGGTATGCAAGTGTCTTTAGGTACTGTTACAACAGCACCAGGTCTTGAATACTCAAAATTATCTGAAGAAGATAATGTATTCTTCTTAACACCTTCTGCAACAGGTGATGACATTCCAAAATTTGACAATGGTTTCCAAATGTGTTTCGCTGATGGTAACCAAGGTAAAGTATCAGCAGACTTTGTAAATAATGCAGGTCTTACAAAGATTGGTATTTTCTACAAATCTGATGACCCATATTCAAGTGGTATTTACAAACAATTTATGGATAACGTTGATCCATCTATCGAAATCGTAGAAACAGTGTTTACAGGAGATGCTCAAGACTTCTCAGCTCAGATTTCTACACTTAAAGATTGTACATTTATCTTTATGCCAATTTATTATCAACCAGCTTCTGTGTTTATGACACAAGCAAAAGATATCATCAATCCAGATGCAGTTTACTTTGGATGTGACGGTTTCGATGGTCTTGCTGGACAATTTGAAGATTTTAGTGTGATTCCACAAGAAGTTTCAATGATTTCACACTTCGACTCAAATGCTACAGAAGGTGCTGCAGCTGAATATATCGAAAAATATGTGACAGCTTATGGAGCTGATACATTGAATCAGTTTGGTGCTTCTGCTTATGACTGTGTATATGCAATTTACAATGCGATGAAAGCAGCAATTGATGCAGGAGAAGAAATTGATGTTACTATTTCAGCATCTGACCTTTGTGATATTTTAAAAGCACAATTTACTGGTGGATTCTCATACAGTGGTGTAACAGGAACTGACATTACTTGGGAAGATAATGGTTACGTTTCAAAAGAAGCAGTGAAGTATACACTTAAAACTGCAAACTCTGCACAATAATCATATGCCGTCGCAGAATTTGCGACGGCATTTTTTACTAACTTATGATGGGGAAGTTTATTTATGAAATTTATTGTAACTTTGATAAACGGACTTAGTATGGGCAGTACATATGCAATGATAGCCTTGGGGTATACAATGGTTTATGGTATCGCTAAGCTGCTTAATTTTGCACACGGTGATATCATCATGGTCGGCGGTTATATGATTTTTGTTACATTGACAGCGACACATAATCCGATATTGGCTTTACTTGTGGCAGTTGTATTCTGTGTATTACTAGGTGTCAGTATTGAAAAAATTGCATACAAACCACTGCGAGGAGCGTCACCTCTTGCAGTACTTATTACAGCGATCGGGGTAAGTTATCTTTTACAGTCAACTGCACAGATGATCTTTGGTTCTGCTCCAAAGATGGTAAATATTGCTGATCTTGGAAACATCAGTGTTGGCGGGCTTACAATACCTGTGTACATACTCGTGACATTGGGATGTTCTATGGTTATCATGACAGCTTTGACGCTGTTTGTAAAATATACAAAGACAGGTCGCGCGATGATTGCAGTTTCTGAGGACAAAGGAGCTGCGCAGCTGATGGGTATCAATGTAAATAGAATCATTATGATCACATTTGCTATCGGATCGGCGCTTGCCGCATTCGCAGGATTGTTCATGCTTATGAAGTCGCCAAGTCTTACAAATACACTTGGAGCGATGCCAGGTATCAAAGCGTTTACAGCAGCGGTTATCGGTGGTATCGGTTCGATTCCAGGTGCTATGCTCGGAGGACTTCTCATGGGTGTTGTAGAAGCGATTTCGCTTACAATCCCTCCAATCGCGCCATACACAGATGCGATTGAATTTATTATTTTGATCATTATTTTACTTGTGCGTCCAACAGGAATCTTAGGTAAAAAGAGAAGGGAG
Organism: Faecalimonas sp.; assembly: GCA_045543595.1. Classification (GTDB taxonomy): domain Bacteria; phylum Bacillota; class Clostridia; order Lachnospirales; family Lachnospiraceae; genus Faecalimonas. The sequence continues at coordinate 1,032 of JAZQMU010000152.1, read as the reverse complement.
AAAGTATAATGTCTGGTTTAAAAAATATTAAATGGAAACATTATATTAACTATATTGCAGTTGCAGCTTTCACCTTGATTTTTGCAGTTCTTTCCTTTTCGGGTGCATTAAGAAGTTCGGATCTGTACTTGCTTGAAAAAATTGCAATCTCAGTCATGCTCGCTACATCTCTTAGCATGGTAGTAGGTTTCTTGGGAGAACTTTCGTTAGGACATGCCGGATTTATGTGCTTAGGCGCATATTTGGGTGGTAAAACATCCGTGATACTTGAACCAGTGCTTGGAGAATTTCCAACACTGATCATTGCTATCGTTATCGGTGGGATTGTTGCCGGTATCTTTGGTTTGATCATTGGTTTGCCAGCACTTCGTCTTCGCGGTGATTACCTTGCGATTGTAACTCTTGCATTTGGTGAAATCGTGCGTACTATTTTTATGAACTCAAGTGATGAAACTTTCGGTGGAACGTTAGGACTTGAAACACCAAGATTTGACAAAGAAATATTATTTATCATTGCTCTTGTTTTAGTTCTTTTCTGCCTGATGGTAATTCAGAACTTAATCCGTTCAAAACATGGTAGAGCTATTACTGCGATTCGTGACAATGAAATCGCAGCGAAAGCTACTGGAATCAATGTGACAAAATATAAATTGATCGTATTTATGATTTCGTCGCTCTTTGCTGGTGTAGCAGGTGTTCTCTATAGTTATTCAAATTATACGATTCAAAGCGTTAACTTTGACTACAATTATTCAATTGAGATTCTTGTTATGGTAGTACTTGGCGGTATGGGTAATATCAGCGGTTCTATCATTGCAGCTACACTTATTACATTCCTTGATGTGGAATTACAGACAATTTTGACAGACAATCTTGCAGTGTTACAAGATTTTATCTACGCATTAGTTCTGATCGTATTAGTTATTTATAATAATGCTCCTGCACTCAGAAATTTCCGTAATAAGTATAACATTAAGAATCTGTTTGCTGCATTAAACAAGAACAAAAAACACGATCCTGCTGCTCATAAAG
>JAZQMU010000151.1:0-7810 GCA_045543595.1 Faecalimonas sp. | reverse complement strand
CTCAATAATATCTCCATCCTGCAACACATTATCTGTCACAAATACACCATCTTTTTCCAACAAGCGTACCACTTCAGGCATGTAATAAATGTATTGTCCTTTTGCCGCATCCATAAAGATAAAATCATATGAACCTTTTAATTCTTTCAGAATCTCCAATGCATCACCTTCTAAAAGCGTGATCTTGTCTTCTTTTCCAGCGCGTTTGAAATTCTCTAATGCAATTGGAATACGTTTTTCATACTTTTCGATCGTAGTGATATGACAATCCTCTGGCGCATATTCGCTCATCAAGATTGCAGAAAAACCAACTGCAGTTCCCACTTCCAAGATACGTTTTGGTTTTTTGATCGCCAAAAGAACCTTCAGAAAACTTTGCATTTCTTTTCGAATAATCGGCACATAAGTATCCAGCGCCTCTTTTTCGATTGTTTCTAATATTTCGCTATTTTCCGTTTCCAACGAGTGGATAAACGTTACCATACGTTCATCTACGATCATATCATTCATGCCTTTCTTTATTCATAATCAAAGACGGAGAAAATTCTCCGTCTTTTTATTATACTATACATCCATAATAATTGGAAGAATCATCGGTTTACGTTTTGTCTTCTTCCACAAGAAGTCATTCATCGTGTCACGGATAACCGATTTAATCTTGCTCCAGTCAGCATAAGGGTTTGCAAGGCACTTGTCAAGTGCTTCCACAAGCAACTCTTTTGCTTCTTCCATTAAACCTTCCGATTCACGCACATATACGAATCCTCTGGATACAATATCTGGGCCTGAAAGAAGGAGATTTGTTCCCTTCGCAATCGTAAGAACCACGATCAGAATTCCATCTTCTGCCAAATGTTGTCTGTCACGAAGAACAATATTTCCAACGTCACCGACTCCAAGACCATCTACAAGGATTGAACCAGTCTGAATGTGATCTACAATCTCTGCACTCTCACTGTCAAGGGCAAGTACATCCCCAGTTTTCATGATAAATATATTTTCCTTTGGAATACCAAGTGCTTCTGCAAGAGATGCATTTGCCTTCAAATGTCGGTATTCACCATGCACTGGAATTGCATATTTTGGTTTTAACAACGCATAGATCAATTTTAATTCTTCCTGACAAGCATGTCCTGAAACGTGGGCATCCTGGAAGATTACATTTGCACCTTTCAATGACAATTCGTTAATTACACGCGATACAGCCTTTTCATTCCCTGGAATTGGCGAAGAACTGAAGATAACTGTATCACCTGGTTTAATTGTAACTTTCTTATGGATATCAGCGGCCATTCTTGAAAGCGCAGCCATAGATTCTCCCTGACTTCCAGTTGTGATAATTACCGTTTTCTCTTCTGGATAACAAGAAAGTTCATCAATATCAATCAACGTATTTTCCGGAATATTCAAATAACCAAGTTCCGAAGCTGTAGAAATGATCGTCTCCATACTTCTTCCTTGTACAACAACCTTCTTGCCATATTTGTATGCAGAATTGATGATCTGCTGTACACGGTCAACATTCGATGCAAATGTAGCAATAATAATTCTTGTATTCCAATGTTCTGCAAACAACTGGTCAAACTTCTGTCCCACCGTTCGTTCAGACATTGTAAATCCTTTTTTCTCAGCATTTGTACTGTCTGACATCATTGCCAGAACACCTTTTTTACCAATTTCGGCAAATCTTTGTAAATCAATGGCATCTCCGTAAACTGGTGTGTAATCCACCTTAAAGTCACCTGTATGAACTACTGTACCTACTGGTGAATAAATCGCGAGTGCCGCAGCATCTTGGATACTGTGGTTTGTACGAATAAATTCAATTCTAAATTGTCCTAAATTAATAGACTGTCCGTAGCTAATTACTTTTCTACGAGTTGTTCGAAGCATATTCTGCTCTCTCAACTTGTTTTCAATGATTCCCATTGTCAGCTTTGTCGCATATACTGGAACGTTAATATCCTTTAATACATATGACAATGCACCAATGTGGTCTTCATGACCGTGAGTGATCACAAACCCTTTCACCTTATCCGCATTATCTTTCAGATAAGTGATATCTGGAATTACAAGGTCGATCCCAAGCATATCATCTTCCGGGAATGCAAGTCCACAGTCCACAACAACAATACTGTCTTCGTATTCAAATGCAGTAATGTTCATCCCGATCAGTTCAAGACCTCCAATTGGAATGATCTTCAACTTTGAACTATCTTTCTTATTCACGCTCTACCTCCATGTCATAAAAATGTCGGTTTTGCTTACATTTCGATATCTACATCTTCCAATAACTCTTCGAATACTTTTAAAACACCTGATAACTCCACGTCATCTTCCACGATCTCGTAAACGCTCTCTACGTCCTCCTGAGCGCTTGTATCTTTCAGAATCAGACATTCTGCTTCGTCTTCTTCAGAGTCTGTTACCAAAATATAAGTATTACCATTTACTTTTGTTTGTTCTAAAACAAAGAATTCCACTTCTTCATTTGTATCTTCAAATGTAAAAATAAGTTTTTCCATAATTACTCCCTATGTCTTATTTCATCATACTCAATGAATCCAAATATCCTTGCAGGATAAAAACAGCTGCAATCTTATCGATATATTTTTTACGGTCTTCACGTCTCACATTGCTTTCCATAAGCGTACGTTCCGCTTCTACCGTTGTCAGTCTCTCATCCCACATTACGATTGGAAGACCTGTCCGTCTTTCCAGCATCGCCTTGAATTCCAATGTTTTTTCGGCACGTTCTCCTAATGTATTATTCATGTTCTTAGGAAGTCCCACCACAATTGTTTCTACCTGATACTCTTTGGCAAGTTCTTCAATGCGTGCCAATGTTTTGCGCAACTTATTTTCTTCTTTACGGTCTATCGTTTCAATTCCTTGCGCAGTAAAACCCAGTGGATCGCTGATAGCCACACCCACCGTCTTAGAGCCGTAATCCAATCCCATGATTCTCATACTATCTTATTCCCAAGAATGATGTTTGATATACACCTTTAACATCTCTTCTACTAATTCGTCTCTTTCTAATTTCATGATCAGACTTCTGGCACCATTATGGCTTGTGATATAAGTTGGATCACCAGACATAATATAGCCTGTCATCTGACTAACAGGATTGTATCCTTTTTCACGCAGAGCTTTATACACAATCTCAATGATGTCTTTTGCCTGAAGTTGTGGTCTCTCTACTTGAAAAAATTGTGTGTTACTTAAATTATTCATCTGCTCACGTCCTTCTTTATTTTTTCACATAAACTCATACTAATTTTAATATAATCATTTATTAAATTCAATGAATAATTTGTAAATTACTGTTAATTTTCACATTAATCAATTGATTTTGCAAATTTGTATCTGTTTCCAATGCAATTTTTACATATTCTTTTGTGTGCCCCACTTGAACTGTTTTACCATTCAAATTGACACTTTCTTCCATGAGTACTTCCACTTCTTTCCCAATGAGTGTTTCCTCATATTTTCTTCTTTTTTCTGCATCGAGTTTCAGCAATTCATTGCTTCTTAAAGTTTTGATCTGTTCAGGAACCTGATGATCCATTACTGCCGCTTTTGTCCCTTTTCTTTTCGAATATTTAAAAATGTGTGTCTCATAGAAATCAATCTTATCCACAAATTCTTTGGATTTTTGGAATTCCTCCTCTGTCTCACCTGGGAACCCTACAATTACATCTGTTGTAAGTGCTGGATTATCAAAATATTTTCTAAGAAGCTGACATTTTTCATAGTATTCCTGAGCACTATATCTTCGGTTCATGCGACGAAGTGTATCATCACATCCACTTTGCAGTGAAAGATGAAAATGAGGGCACATTTTGTCAAGACTCGCGATAGTACTTGCAAATTCCTCTGTAATGATACGTGGTTCCAGTGAACCGAGACGGATTCTCTGAATTCCTTCTACGTCATTGACTGCCAAAATCAATGAAAGCAGTGTTTCTCCTTCCAAATCCGCACCATAAGAACTTAAATGAATCCCGGTCAACACCACTTCTTTGTACCCATTTAAAGCAAGTTCTTTCACTTCACGAATCACATCATCTTTTGCTCTGCTTCTCACTCGCCCTCTCGCATAAGGAATAATACAATATGTACAAAACTGATTACATCCATCCTGAACTTTAATATACGCTCTTGTATGTTCAGCCGTTTTACTAAGATGCATTTCTTCATACTCTTTTGTGTGATTGATGTCGATAACAGCTTTACTTAACTGCTCTTTTTCGTATTTTTCGAGAATATCTATCAAGTCTTTTTTCTTATTATTTCCAATCACAATATCGATGCAATCGTCAATCTCTCCACTCTCAGCCTGAGCCTGCACATAACAGCCTGCAGCTACGACAATAGCGTCTGGATTCATTTTCTTTGCGCGGTGAAGCATCTGTCTGGACTTGCGGTCCGCCATATTCGTAACGGTACATGTGTTGATCACATAAATATCCGCTCCCTCTTTAAAAGGCACGATCTCGTACCCATTTTCTTCTAACAATTCCTGCATTGCTTCGGTCTCGTATGCATTTACTTTACAACCGAGATTATGTAATGCCACTTTCTTCATGCTTTGTGTCCTTTCAAATTTATTCAGGCAATTTGTTCCTTGACTTTTATGTATACAAAGAATAAGATAAATATGTAGACATAATTAATCAAGGAGGTTGCAACTGTGAAAACTGTAAATATTTCATTAAACTCAATTGACAAGGTAAAATCATTCGTAAATGATATCAATAGATTTGACTGTGATTTTGATCTCGTATCTGGAAGATATGTTATCGATGCAAAATCTATTATGGGAATTTTCAGTTTGGATTTGTCGAAACCTATTGCGTTAAATATTCATTGTGATGGAACGGATTCCGAATCTGTTATGGAAGTTGTTTCCAAATACATAGTTTAATCACAATCATAAAAACCCCACTTCGAAAGAAATGGGGTTCTTTTTTTATTCTTTTTATGGTTTTACCAAAATGCTTTCTACTGAATTTATTGCTTCTTCCATCAATGCATCAATGTTTTCTGAAAGATTTTCTTCCGAACGTCTGATGATATTGATATTTGGTTTTGTAACCGGATGCTTAGCAACAAAAATTGTACAACAATCTTCAAATGGTAAGATTGAAGTTTCGAATGCATCGATCTTTTGTGAGATTTCGATGATCTCTTGTTTATCAAATCCAATAACTGGACGATAAACAGGAAGTGTACATACATCATTTGTCGCAGCAAGACTTTGCATTGTCTGGCTTGCCACTTGTCCAATACTTTCACCTGTGATAAGTCCAAGGCATCCGTCTTCTTTTGCAAAATGTTCTGCAATTCTCATCATATAACGTCTCATGATGATCGTTAATTCTTCATGAGGACATTTTTCATAAATGTATAACTGGATATCTGTAAAGTTAACTACATTAACCTTAATTGGTCCTGCATATCTTGCTACAATCTTTGCAAGATCGATTACTTTTTGTTTCGCACGTTCACTTGTGTACGGTGGTGCATGGAAATATGTTGCTTCTAATTGAACCCCACGTTTTGCAATCATATATCCTGCTACAGGACTATCGATACCGCCTGACAATAATAACATGGCCTTTCCATTTGTACCAACTGGCATACCACCTGGTCCTGGAATGATTTCAGAATAGATGTAGATCAAATCTCTCACTTCGATGTTGAGCATGATCTCTGGTTTGTGCACATCTACACGGATCTCTGGGAAAGCATCCAAAATTGCCTCTCCAAGATCTCTGTTGATCTCCATAGAATTCTTTGGATAACTTTTCTTGCCACGTCTTGCTTCCACTTTAAATGTTGTATTCTTGTCTGGATACATCTTATCCATATAATCCACAACATCCTTCTTAAGTTCATCAAAACCTTTATCTTCCACATGTACTACTGGACAGATTCCAACGATACCAAACACTCTCTTGAGTGCTTCAACTGTCTCGTCATAATCATAATATCCTTCACATTCCACAAAAATTCTGGCCTGCGCCTTATGCACATGGAAAGTTCCCTCTACATTTTTTAATGAGAAACGGATCTGATTCATAAGAGCGTCTTCAAACATATAACGGTTCTTACCCTTTAAGCCGATTTCTCCATATTTTATCAAAAAAGCTTGAAACATCATTGGTATATTTCCTCCTAATGTCTTGTATATCTTCTTAACATCGGTACACAATTATATAATGTTTCCAACGTATAGTCAATTTCTTCTTTCGTTGTAAATTCAGAAAAACTGAAACGGAGTGTAGAATCCAAATACTCTGGTCCAACGCCGATTCCTCTTAACACACCGCTGATTGCCGGATGGTTTGATGCACAGGCAGAACCTGCCGATACATAGATTCCTTTTCCTTCCAAAGTATGAAGAAGTACTTCGCTTCGAATTCCTGCAAATCCAACACTGACAATATGAGGAGCTGTTTTATCAGCATTACATGCATGTATCTTGATTTTTGGAATCTCTGATACCCCTTCAATGAAGTAGTTCTTTAGCTGGCACATTTTTTCAATTTTTGCATCGAAATTTGTATAAATCTCTTTTGCAGCCAATCCAAGACCTGCGATTCCAGGCACATTTTCTGTCCCAGAACGAACATTTTTCTGTTGTTCACCACCAAATACGATTGGCTTAATCTTTACTTTTTCATTGATATAAAGAACACCTGTCCCTTTTGGCCCATGAATTTTATGTCCACTGATCGACATCAGATCCACACCAATTTTCTTTGGATGGATTCTGTATTTTCCAAATCCTTGTACCGCATCCACATGGAACAAAATATTGCGATTGTAGTTTTTAACAATTCTTACCGCTTCTTCAATTGGCTGAACTGCACCAATCTCGTTATTCACATACATAACGGAAACTAAAATCGTTTCATCACAAAGTGCCTCTTTTAAAGCATCTAATTTAATCTGACCATTTTCATCCACAGGAAGATACGTCACGCGATACCCTTCTTCCTGCTCCAAATATTGCATTGTGTTTAAAATAGCAGGATGTTCGATTGATGAAGTGATCAAATGCTTTCCTGCGCGATGATTGGCTCTTGCACAACCGATAAGTGCAAGGTTATCACTTTCTGTTCCTCCTGATGTAAAGAACAGTTCTTTTTCCTGCACTTTCAAAATCTTTGCGAGTGTTTCTTTCGCTTCTCGAATATATTTTTCGGCATCTACACCTTTTTTGTGCATCGAAGACGGATTCCCGTAATCTTCGCACATCACCTTGGCAACAAGTTTTCCTACACTGTCATAACATCTGGTAGTGGCCGAGTTGTCTAAATATACTTCCATCTATCTCACCTTTATTCTTTCTCTTTATAAATTATGTGATTAACTTTCCAAATGATACATCAAAATCGACAAAGTCGTCAGCCCCGCAGTTTCTGTACGAAGGATACGTTTGCCAAGTGTAATAGCTTTTGCCCCCTGCTCTATTGCCAATTCCACTTCTGCTGTTTCAAATCCGCCTTCCGGACCGATAAAAAACCCTACGCTTTGTCCAGGCTTAATATCAGAAACAATTCTTTTTGTTTCAGCCATACCCTCAGCAAGCTCATATGGCACTAAAACCACATCCAAGCCTTTTGCATACTGAAGTGCTTCTTTGAAAGACATCACATTCTTCACTTCCGGAATTACATTCCTTCCAGATTGCTTTGCTCCGCCTTCCGCAATCGCCTGCCAACGTTCCACTTTTTTCATAGCTTTTTTATCATCCAGCTTCACAACAGCTCGTTTTGTTGCAACAGGAATAATCTCA
>JAZQMU010000150.1:0-8857 GCA_045543595.1 Faecalimonas sp. | reverse complement strand
TTAAAATTGGCTCCAGTTGTGGACAATCGTATGTGATCGATGATTGATCATTTTTACCCTTAATATATTGTGGAATAAAGTCCATCGGCCCCGGACGATAGAGGGAAATTCCCGCAATGATATCTTCCAGACTTTGCGGCTTAAGTTCCTTCATGAAACTCTTCATCCCCGCACTTTCCAATTGGAACACTCCGTCTGTCCGACCTGTCCCGATGGAATCCAACACTGCTTTATCATTGAAATCAATATGATCAATATCAATCTTGATTCCTCTGTTCTTTTCCACCAACTGCACTGCATTTTGAATAACAGTCAACGTACGTAGGCCTAAGAAGTCCATCTTAAGAAGACCTAATTCCTCCAAGGTTGTCATGGTAAACTGCGTCGTCACAGAACCATCAGAACCTAGAGAAAGAGGTACGTATTCATCCACCGATTTCTGACTGATCACAACGCCAGCCGCGTGCATAGATGAATGTCTTGGAAGTCCTTCCAGACGTTTTGACATATCGATCAGTTCTCTTACTTCTTCGTTTGATTCGTATAAAGCCTTTAACTCATTATTCTGAAGGGCTTTTTCTAATGTAATATTCAATTCTGCTGGTACCATCTTCGCAATGCTGTCTACAAACGCATATGGAAGATCCATAACACGTCCCACATCACGGAGCACACCCTTTGCTGCCAATGTACCAAATGTAACAATCTGAACCACGCGATCTGGTCCGTATTTTCGCACCACATAGTCAATCACTTCCTGTCTCCGCTCGAAACAGAAATCGATATCGATATCAGGCATAGACACACGTTCCGGATTCAGAAAACGTTCAAAGAGCAATTGATATCTGATCGGATCGATGTTTGTGATCCCAAGGCAGTAAGATACGATACTTCCTGCCGCCGAACCACGTCCTGGTCCAACCATAATGTCATTGTCTCTTGCATATTTGATAAAATCCCATACGATAAGGAAATAATCCACATATCCCATGGTCTTGATCACACTGAGTTCATAATTGAGACGATCTGTCAGTTCACCTTCCGGATTTGGATAACGGCTGTACAGACCATCAAAACATAATTTATTCAAATATTCCCATGAAGTGTAACCTTCCGGCACATCGTACTTCGGAAGTTTTGTCACACCGAATTCAATTTCCACATGACAACGATCCGCAATCTTCTGTGTGTTTTCTACTGCTTCTACCGCATATGGGAACAGTTTTTTCATTTCTTCTTCAGACTTCACATAATACTGGCCGCCTTCGTAGCGCATACGATTCTCATCTTCCAGTTTCTTTCCCGTCTGAATACAAAGCAGAATATCATGAGGCTTCTCATCTTCTGCGTAAGTATAATGCACATCATTTGTAGCCACAAGTTCGATCCCCGTTTCATGCGACAGTCGGAGAAGCTGCTGATTTACCATCTGCTGTTCTGTCATACCGTGGTCTTGCAATTCCAAGAAGAAATTGTTCTTCCCGAAAACAGATTCCAAACGAAGTGCTGTTTTTTTCGCTTCTTCATACATACCACGAAGTAAATACTTCTGCACTTCCCCTGCAAGGCAAGCACTGAGTGCAATGATACCTTCGTGATAAGTTTCTAAAAGTTCCATATCAATTCGTGGCTTGTAGTAATACCCTTCCACAAATCCTTTGGAAACAATCTTTGTCAGATTTTCATATCCTTTTTGGTTTTCTGCCAAAAGTACCAGATGATAATAACGGTCATCGCTATTGCTGCCTGGCAGTTTTTCATGTCGGGAACCTGGTGCAACATAAACCTCACATCCCAAGATAGGTTTGATACCTGCTGCTTTTGCGGCACGATAAAAATCAATGACACCATACATGACTCCGTGGTCTGTAATGGCAGCACTGTTCATCCCCAGTTCCTTCACTCGGGCAACATATTCTTTTATTTTATTCGAGCCGTCCAACAAACTGTATTCTGTATGGACATGTAAATGTGCAAAACTCATACACCATTCCCCTTAATGCTATATAATGTAAAAAAAGGGTGCTTTGAAAGCACCCTTTCTATAAACCGTAATTAACCCATAATCATGTATTCGACTAATTTGTCTGTATCTTCTGGTTCGTAAGCGATGATTTCTAATTCTGGAATTTCACCGATTGAGAAAATGTTTGCCATTGATACGTATTGAGCAAGTTTAGATTTTAAGTTCAATCTGTCACCTTCGCCTGTCACTAATTCAACTTTTCCTTTACATTGATCAACTACTTTGAAGAATGCTTCGATATCTGTAATGTTCTTTACTCTCATATTTATCTCCTTTCAAAAAACATTTGTTCTCGAAAATAATTATACCCTATTTCATGCGAATTGCAATGCTTTTTTCTCCGATTGTAACCTTTTCTTCCTTGAGAAGTTTGCCCACTGCACGCTTAAATGCATTTTTGCTAAGGTCAAATTCGCGCTTGATAATTTCAGGATCTGCCTTGTCATTAAATGGAAGTGTTCCGCCTAATTGCTGGATTTTTTTCAGGATCATTTCTGCGTCCTTGTCCATCTGCATTGGAATCTTATCTCGCACGCTAAGATCTAATTTCCCGTCTGCTTTTACAGACGTAACACGCGCCTGAATCGTCTGACCGATTCGCATCTTTCCGTAAGCTTCTTTCTTTGGAATAAGTGCTGAATACTTGTTATCTACCGCAACAAACACCCCAAATTCCTGACTGATTCCGTATACAATACCCTCTACCATGTCATCTTTTTGATATGGTGATTCTTTGCTGAGAAGTTCGTATACTTTCATAGTCGCACAGAGACGTTCGCTTTTATCAATGTAAAGTGATACCAGACATTTGTCGCCTTTTTCTAATTTCGTTGTTTGCTGTTTAAATGGAAGGAAAAGATCTTTTTCCAATCCCCAATTTAAAAACGCACCAAATTTTCCTGTATCAGCGACTTCAAGAACCGCAAGTTCGCCAAGTTGAATCTTTGGCTCATTCGTTGTTGCAATCAATCTGTCATCTGAATCTTTATATAAAAATACTTCGATCGGATCGCCTGGTTCGATTCCTTCTGGAACCTGTTTCTTTGGAAGCAAAACTCTCTCTTCATCATTCCCAAGATACACACCAAAATCAACTGTTTTTACTACCGTAAGTACTTGTTTCATTCCTAATCTCATGTTCTAGTCTTCTCCTCTGAATTCTACTACCACGTATGGTTTTCCCTCTTCGTCACATAATTCTGCAACAATTCTATCTGTTTCGTCCGCATATCGCAGATGGAATTTATCTCCCAACACGGCTGCCCTCTTGTATTCTGCGCGAAGTTTTTTCACTCGAAAATCTTCTGGCAAGATTTCTGCCGCCATACAGATATACTGTGCATTGTTCACGTGATTGTTCGTATCAATATGATACTTGCGCACTGGGAAAGTGTCAACCAAAACTGATGCTTCCGGCAAATGTATTTTACGTGGCACTTTTTCCATTTCCAACGGCTCTCCAACCACATATGGCGTAAGATCCTCACTTTCTGGTTTTGTTGGTCTCCCAGTCTCTGTATCAATGAATACCCACAGTGTAGTTGCACGGGCCAGTTCTTCTCCATCAGCTGTCTTCATACAAAAATCTCTTGGTCCCATGATACCTTTAAACCCTGTCGCCCATGTGCTGATCTCGATTTCTTCTGTGCACTCTGGGTATCTGGACACCTCAATCTGCCAGGTATTCAATACCCATGCCCGTTTTCTTTCTTTCAGATAGTCAACCCCTACACCTAATAATTCTGAATTTTCACTTGAACAATCCTGAAAATAATTTATCAGGGCTTGTAATGTCAATTTATTGTCTGGACCGCATTCGCTATAGCGAACTCTTCCTTTCATTTTGTACATGATTATTCCTCCGCAATATAACTGTTTTCCACCTGGATCACACATTGATATCTTGCATCTACTTTATGCATCTGCGCACGCAGCTCTTTGCAGATTTCTTTTCGTTTTTCTTTGTCATATGCTACAGGCACCACCAAATCGAATATCAAGTTGATCTGATCTTTTCCATCAACCAGTCTGAAGTCATGGATGCTAAGTGCCTCATCCAGTTTTTGCAGTTCTTCCACAACTCGATTTTTTGCAAAATCCAGTTGTTCATTATTAAGCTCAATTGGATCCATGTGAATGACAAGATAAATACCAAGTTCACGGATGGAATCCCGTTCGATTCGATCAATGATCTCATGAGAAAGTTCAACATCTACATTATTTGGAACTTCGGCATGCAGAGAAGCCATGCTACGCCCCGGTCCATAATTATGTACAATTAGGTCGTGGGTTCCGCAAACCCCATCATAACTTTCTACAAACTCAGTGATTCTATCATAGATATCTTTCGGTACCGCTTCTCCAAGCAGTGGTTCCAATGTATCTTTTGCAATTTCAAACCCTGCTTTTATAACTACAAGTGATACACCAATTCCTACAAAACTATCAATATTGATACAGAAAAACTGGAATACCAAAATAGATGCGATAGTCGCTGTTGTTGCAAGCACATCTCCCATGGCATCTGCAGCGGATGCCATCATTACTTTGGAATCAATCTTCTGCCCTAATTTCTTATTAAAAAATCCTAACCATAGTTTCACGACGATGGACAACAATAATACGACCAGCGAAATTACATGAAACTGTAATTCTCGTGGTTCTCTGATCGTTCCAATAGAATCTTTCAGGAAAGATAATCCAATGTCCATTACAAGAAACGACACCACAAGGGCAGTCACATATTCCATACGTCCATGTCCAAATGGATGCTCTTCATCGGCAGGTTTACTTGCCATCTTCACTCCGATAAAACTGAGAACCGATGAGCTTGCATCTGATAAGTTATTGAAACCATCTGCAATGATAGAAACGCTGTGACTCATAGAGCCAATCGCAAACTTTGCCGCAAACAAAATCACATTACAAAAGATGCCCACGATACTCGCCAACACTCCATAGGCAGTACGTACAGACATCTTTCCTACATCTTCATAATCTTTCACAAAATGTTTTACTAAAAAATTTGTCATGTCTTCCTCCACGTATGATCAGAAGAAGAACCATTTTATCCGAAAAATGGTTTTACTCGTCACCATATCATAGGCTTCCTCGTCTAGTACTTCTTCTAAATCTTCTTTCCCCTCTTTTGGAACCACCGCGTGCACTGCGTCAAAAAAGCACAGATTTGGGTAAAGAACACACCACCAATTCTGACCATTTGCCTTTCCAATCTCTACGCGCAACGCTTCGTAGTTTCCTGCCGGGAACGTAATATCACCATATGTTTTATCTGGAAAATAACTAGATACGATCCTTGCATTCACCGGATAAGTATAGCCGCTCTGTGTCACTTTTTCTTTAGCTATAAATTCTATCTCTGTCAGATTTTCTTCTACCCAGCGCTTTGTTGCATTTAATCCTTCTGCTTCCGGCAATTCTTTTCGCATAAAGTCTAGTATCTCTTGCTTTATTTCCATCTTGAGATTCTGGTCTTCCTCGCTGTCGCTGTTTGCGAGCACATGGAACCTGAGCACTTCTCCAGCCACCTGTTCCTGAAGTTCTCGTTCCTTTCTTGCTGCCAGCAAACTTGTGATCAGTGCAGAAAACAAAATTCCAAACACAATACATACGATTTTTATTCTTCTATTCAGCATAAATATGTACCTCCTCCAACTTAGTCAGAGTATGTACATATTTTCTGCTTTTATACTTATTCTATTTTTTTGTTCGAATTGTATCTGCCACTGCTTCCACCTGATTATCGATATGCTGACAAACTGCTTCCACCGCTTTTTCACGATCTCTGGTTTCTAGCATCTCAATAATATACTGGTGTTCTGCAAGGAGCTGCTCATGAATCTCCGCTCTTTTCAAGTATTCTACTCTATATCGATACATCTGCTCGCGCAGATTGTATAAGAGCGAAATCAATCTTTGATTATCTGTTGCAAAATAAATGATATCATGGAATTTTACATCTGCTTCCGCATACGCAGTCACATCTCCGCTTTTCAATGTCTTTTCAAATTCTTTCGCCGCAACTTTTAATTCTTCTATCTGTTCTTCCGTGATCCTATCGCATGCCAGCTGCACAGATAACTCTTCCAATGCTCTTCGCACTTCCAAAACATCACGAAGACTTTTCTCCGTGATCTCTGCCACCTCTGCTCCCCTTCTAGGAATCATAAGAACTAATCCTTCTAACTCCAGTTTGCGAATTGCTTCTCGGATCGGAGTACGGCTAACGCCAAGTTTGTTCGCAAGTTGAATCTCCATCAGACGTTCACCTGGTTTTAATTCGCCGCGAAGAATTGCCTGACGAAGTGTATTAAATACAACATCTCGAAGCGGTAAATATTCATTCATGTTCACTTGGAAATCTGTTCCCATGATCAATTCCTCCTTGTATTGTGCACATCAGCAAGATAAACTTGCTTCGCAATACCCATATCTTTAATCTTATCTTTTGCCTTTTTCGCCATCTGTTTATCGTCAAATATACCAAATACTGTTGGACCGCTTCCGCTCATCATAGCATTTAGCGCTCCTGCCTCTTTCATAGCATCTTTAATTGTCTCAATCACAGGATGGTCTTCAATTGTAACATTCTCGAGCACATTGCCCATAGACATTGCTACTTTGTGAAGATCACCTTTTTCAAGTCCATCAATGATCGCATCAATATCTGGATGATTCTCTATTGGTTTCGAATCTAATTTTTCATATACCACTTTTGTAGACACATTGATAGGTGGCTTTGCGATCAAAATGTAGCATTTTGGCATTGGTGGAAGCGGAGATAAAATTTCACCGATTCCTTCTGCAAGCACTGTACCGCGCATCACACAATATGGTACATCTGCCCCTAATTTCACGCCGCGCTCCATGAGGTCTTTTTGTCTTAGATTTAATTCGAAAATCTGATTCATTCCAACTAAGACTGCTGCCGCATTGGAACTGCCCCCTGCCAAACCTGCTGCTACCGGAATATGTTTATCTAGTGTGATTTCCACACCTTCCTGGATATCGAACTCATCGATCAGCATTTTTGCAGCCTTATATGCAATATTATCTTCATTTACCGGAAGATAATTCAGATTTGTTTTTACCACAACACCTGGTTCCTCTGTTTTTTTGATCGTCACATTGTCATACAGGTAAATAGTCTGCATTACCATGCGCACATCGTGGTAACCATTTTCTCGTCTCCCAGTCACGTCAAGTCCTAAATTGATCTTTGCAAGTGATTTCAATTGAGCTGTATCCATCATAAACATTTCCCCTATCTTTGTATCTTGTATACATTATACCTACAGTATACTCATATTCTCCTTAAAAATCAATAATCGTTCCCCTTTCTTAGTCGAGCGGTCATTCAAATCGTTGACTTCCCGGATTGCTTCCACACTCGTACTGTATTTTTTGGCAAGCACCCACAAATCTTCATTTTCTTTTGCGATATAACCCACAATACTTGGGCGCTGCTCCATTTCTTCCATGGAAAGGGGCTCTGTGTGAATCTGATTGATTTTTGCAATGATTCCTTTCTTTCGAAAGAATCCCTGGAAAGTCAGGACTGCTTTTACTTCGATTTCATTTCCTCCCTGCAAAGTCACATGAATCTGTTCTAAATTTGCTGTAATATCATAAACAAATTCTTTTTCTCCACAGGCACATTCCACCAGATGAGAAAATGGGATCATTCCATTCCATACGTCAAACGGCGCATCGTCATTGGACTTCACATAGAGAAAGCTCACATAAATGACACCCGAAACCAGAACCCCATCTTCTCTTGGTTCCATGGTTTCCACAAGAATCCTTCCGCTGCTGTGACAAATTTGCAGTACGTTATTTTGTAATTCAGGAACGGTCAAAGGTTCCATCACTTTGCACTTGGAATGATTCTGCAAGATAAGCTGCTCATACTTTACTTTTGCAGTATCGAGAATACATTTTTCTTCCAAAGAATAGAGATCTCTAAGCACCTCCACTTTCTCCTCTTCGTAAATCGCCAAGGAAAGTTGCAAAGTTCCCTCTATACCGATTATCCTCGCTTCTCCATCTTCATCTGCGCGGATTTCCGTATGTGTATTCTCCAACTCCGTGTGCAGGTGATGATACATAGATTCATCAATTCCATGACATTCCACCTTCCCGCTATATGGCACATTTTGTTCAATCCAATCGATTTTTCCGTTTGGTGACTCATAAAAACAGAACACAGAAAGTTCTCCCGAAAACTGAATTTCATCTGTGAATAGTCGCGTATCCAAGCGACAGTTCGAAATATCTGTCCACAAAATATTTTCTATGGATTCCTTGGTTCCTGGAATCGCAATTTCTTCTTTGATCCGGTAAGTATCTCTCTTTGAGGTATGTAGTTTTAACAATTCCATCTCTTCCTGCTTTTTATAAATCTTGCTGTCACTCTCTACATCACCGGGTATCTCTTCACACACACGCTTTTCCGACTGAACTCCCAATTCTGCGATTGCTTTCACCCGCAATTTTCTGGAATGAACCATCTGCACTTTGAGATCCACCTTTTTCTCCTTCACTGCAAAATACTCATCCACACCGCCTTCCACGTATATCATTTCGTGAAATGGGAATTTTCCGCTCATACAGGCAAATGTAGGTTCCATACAGTCTGCTTCATATAAGATTTGAAATTCCAGATTGCCGCTGATATGCAGATAGTTTTCAACCGGTTTTATCTCTTCTACTTTCAGCTGTCCCTCGCTCATGATCAATCTTTTTATGTCTCGCTTACTATCTGGCACATTAAAATCCTCATCTATCAAAAACTGATTCGTAATCAATCTC
>JAZQMU010000149.1:0-8875 GCA_045543595.1 Faecalimonas sp. | reverse complement strand
CGTGTAGGCGAATTACTTGGAACACACGTTATTCCAAGACCACATGATGATGTGGAAAAATTATTAGGCTAAAAGTAAATAAGAAAGTGAGTGAAGAACAGTGGATAGAGAGAGCATGATTAATCTTATTACACAGGAAGTACTTAAACAGTTACAAACATCGCAAAGTTCTTCAAGTCCAGCGAGTTCACAAGTTTCAGTGGCAGCAACAGGCGCAGGAACACTTCTTGCTGAATTGAGACCTAGTGCAAAAGTAGCTGATGTGAAACGATTAGTTGAAGCGGCACGTCAATATCAGAACTTTGCAATCTGCGTACCACAATGGTTCGTTGATTTCGCAAAAACTGAACTTGCAGGTGCAAGCACTAAGATTGCTACTATTGTTGGTTTACCAGAAGGTACAAGCTTCCCATTAGCAAAATATGCTGAAATCAAACAAGCAGTAGCAGCAGGTGCAGACATCGTATTAGTACCAGTTAACATGGATTTCTGCAGAGCAGGAGATCTTAAGAGTGTACAAAAAGACCTTGCTGAAAGTTTAACAGCTGCAAAAACAAAAGCTACATCAGCAGCTATTATCGAAGTAAATGGTTTGGATAAAAACGCATTAGTTGATGCAGCAGCAGCATGTATCGGCGCAGGAGCAGACGTTGTAATGCTTTCTGCAATCGCAGGTGGATCTGTAGATACAGAAGTAGTAAGTGCTGTAAAAGCTAAAGGAATTAAAGTGGGCGTGATCGGTGGAGCTTCTAATGAAGCTGCTATGAAGAACTACCAACAAGCAGGAGCTGAATGGGTAGTAGTACGTTATCGCTAATCTCCAGAATAAGGAGGGTATCATATGCCTGCATATCGAAGTGCTAGTAAAAGAGTATTAGACTACATAGAGCAAAACAAACTGAAACGAGGAGCAAAGCTCCCAGCGGAGGCGGAATTAGCGGAGTCACTAGAGATAAGCAGACTTACATTGCGAGAAGCGTTAAACGCCTTGAAACAAGAAGGAATTATCTATTCGATTCAAGGAAAAGGAACGTATGTAGCATTTGATTATGAACATATTACCAATTCGTTGAATCAGAATAAGAGCATGTCTGAGATGATTGAAGCAAGCGGTTACGTTTGCCGCACTTCTCTTTTCCGCAAGCAACTTGTGAAAGCGGATGCGGAGGTGGCAAGGGGACTTGGCGTCAAGAAGGATTTAGATGTCCTAATGTGTGAGAGAATACGTTGTGCCGATGATGTACCGGTTGTCTATTCAATCGATTATCTTGCACCACGGCTCGCAAGTGAATTCTTAGGCGTGATGGACGAAGATGTGTCATTGTACAAATTTGTCGAAGAAAGCTGCGACATTGAACTTGGACAATGTATTACAGAAATCAGTCCGGCAATAACAGACAAAAGTCTGGCGGAAAAATTACAAATTCCGGTGAACACACCGGTTCTGAAATTTGATGTTCTCGTACAGGATATTTTCTGCAAACCGCTTATTTATGCAGTGGAATATCTCAGAGCAGACAAATTTAAATTCATTATTAATAGGAGGCGATAAAAAATGGGTGAAACAATGAAAGCCGTTGTTCAATATGAACATGGAAAAGACAAATGGGAACTTCGTGAAGTGCCAGTTCCAGAAATTGGTGATGATGATGTTTTAGTAGAAGTGAAATTTGCAGGTGTATGTGGTTCAGATATCGCATTCTTTGATGGACACCATGAAGACATTTTATTCCCACCAGTTATTTTGGGACATGAATTCTCTGGTGTTGTAGCAAAAGTTGGTAAGAACGTTACAAAATGGAAAGTTGGAGACAGAGTAGTGTCTGATAATACAGGAACAGTTTGTGGCGAATGTTATGCATGTAGCGTTGGTGACTATTTATCATGTCCAGATCGTCTTGGTATCGGTTACGGTATGGATGGCGGATTTGCTAAATATGTTAAGATTCTTGGCAAAACATTAGCAACTTTCCCAAACAGCTTGATGAGAATTCCAGAATGCATGAGTTTTGAAGAAGCAGCAGTTATGGATCCAGCATGTAACGGTTTCATGGCAGTTGTTCAAGAAGCTAAATTAATGCCAGGTGAATACTGTGCAGTATTCGGTCTTGGAACATTAGGTCAATTTAGTATCCAGGCAGCAAGAGCAGCAGGTGCAGCTAAGATCATCGCTATCGGTCTTTCAGCAGATGGTGATCGTTTTGAAATGGCAAAACATCACGGTGCTACAGATGTTATCATGAGTGATAAAGTAAATCTTCATGATGAAATCATGAGAATTACAAATGGAGAAGGCGTTGCAGTAGTAGCAGATGCAGCTGGTGTTAACTCAGTGCTTATGCAAGCAATTGACATTTGCCGTCCAACAGGAAAGATCGTAAAAATTGGCTATGACGCTAGACCATACGGCGCATCTCTTGATGACCTTGTAGGTAAAGCAACAGTATTAAATGGTCACTTCGGATACAACTATCTTTCATGGAAATTTGTATTTAACTTGATCGAAGCTGGAAAATGGGATAACAAGACTATTATTTCACACAAACTTCCACTTTCTGAATGGCGTAAAGCAATCGATCTTTACAGAAACAGAGAAAGTATGAAAGTTTTATTATATCCAGAAGACTAATATTAGAAGACTTAAATAAAAAAACAGGAGGCGAACATTTTGGAGATTTATATTTGCGCGGATTTTTCGCAAGACGGAATTGAAACTCTGAAAGCCGCAGGACATACTGTAAGAACAGGTGGATGGGGATATACAAGTGAAATCCTCACAGAAGATCAACTTATCAAAGAGATCGGAAACGCTGACGTTCTGATTGTAGGCTATGAAGAAGTAACAAAAAAAGTAATTGATCAAACAAGATTAAAAGTTATTTCATCGATTAGAGGGGGCCCGAGAGCTAATATCGATGTTGACTATGCTACAGAAAAAGGAATCCCTGTATTCTTCACATTCGGTCGTGAAGCACTTCCAGTAGCTGACTTTACATTTGGTCAAATTCTTGCATTGACAAGAAAAATTGCTCGTGCTGACGAAGAACTTCGTCGCGGTGTATTTACAGCACCAGCAGGAGATTTTGGTAGTGATAAGGACGTTATCTGGGATATGAACTCAGAAGGTCCATGGCAATCACGTAAAGGTATCGAAATGGAAGGTAAGACAATCGGTCTTGTTGGTTTCGGTACAGTAGGTAAACAAGTTGCAAGAAGAGCTCAAGGTTTCGGTATGAACGTTATGGTTTATGACCCATACCAAAAGGCAGATACAATTGCAGCATTAGGATGCCAAAAAGTTGAATTAAATGAATTATTACGCAATGCTGATATCATCACATGTCACGCTAAAGTAAGTGATGCTAATAAAGGCATGCTCGGAAAAGAACAGTTTGCAATGATGAAAGACGGTGTTTACTTCATCAACAATGCTAGAGCTGGTCTTGTAGACGAAGAAGCTTTAAGAGAAGCTTTAAGAAGTGGCAAACTCGGCGGTCTCGCTCTTGACGTATTCCATCAAGAACCAATCAAACGTGATGATGAATACTTCAACTATCCAAACGTAGTTTTAACACCACATATCGCAGGTGCTGGACGTGACGTTATCTACTTACAATCGGTAATGTTGGTAAACGACTTACTTCTTTACTTTGCAGGTGGAATGCCAAAACCAGTAGTAAACCCTGAAGTATTTAAAAAAATTGGAAGATAGGAGGTAAAGTTGTATGCCACTTTGTAAGACATTAGACATTTTACAAGACTGTGAAAAACGCAACTACGCTGTTGGTGCATTTAACATTAACGGTCTTGATCAACCACAACATTTAATTAAACAAGCAGAAAAACTTGGCTCTCCTATTATTATCGTAGAACCAGGTGTTATCGAACCATACGTTGATTTTGAAGATATGGCTTTAGTAACAGCTCGTGCAGCTAAAAAAGCGAAAGTTCCAGTAGGTATTCACTTAAGCCACGGACTTGACCTTGAACAATTTGAAAGAGCATGTAAAGCTGGCTTCACATCAGCTATGTATGACGGTTCAAAACTTTCTTTCGAAGAAAATATTAGAAACACAAAAATCGCTGTTGAAATCGGACGTAAATTCGGTGTTGCAGTAGAAGGTGAACTTGGAGCATTAGGTTCAAGCTTCGCTAACGTATCTGAAAGTATGACAGATCCTGATCTTGCAAGAGAATTCGTAGCAAGAACAGGTGTTGACATCCTTGCAGTAGCAATTGGAAACGCACATGGTTTCTACAAAGGAACACCAAACCTTGATTTCCAAAGATTAGCAGACATCAGACGTGCATTAACAGCATACAATTGCCATTTAACATTACACGGTGGTACAGGAATTCCTAGAGATCACATCCAAAGAAGTATCCAACAAGGTATCACAAAGATTTGTATCTATACAGAAATGTGTAACGTTGGTAAGAGAAATGTTAAAGACTATATCGCAAAGAACCCTGAATATACAGGAAACTTTGATATTCCAGATATGATCAAAACAGTTATGGATGGATATGCAACTGCAGAAGCAGAATGCATGGATATGTTCATGAGTATTGGAAAATGTGCAGTAGTAGATGAAAATGCTATTCCACAAAATACAGACTTAGGACCAGAATTCCCATCACTTCCAGCATTGAACCCAGGATATCATTCAACAGGTTCATACTGGGATAAAAACCTTTAATACCTTTTCGTAAAAGGGAGGAAGAAGTATGAGATTTTTAGGTGTTGATATGGGAACTTCCGGATGTAAAGCAGTAATATTCAACGAAGCCTGGGACATTGTGTGCCAGGCATATCGTGAATATCCAAACCATTTTCCAGGAGACGGTTTACTGGAAATTGATCCAGCGTTAGTATGGGAAAATATCCGCGAAGTGATCAAAGAAGCAAACACAAAAACAGACGAGCCAGTTACAGCTCTGGCAGTATCTGCTATTGGTGACGTAATCATCCCTGTTGATAAAGACGGTAATTGCCATCGCAAATATGCAATTATCGATTTTGACCCACGTGGCGAAGCAGAAATTCAGAAGTTTGTAGATGAATATGGCAAGGAAGATTTCTTCCAAATCAGTGGTATGCCACCACTTTTCATTGGAAGCTTAGCTAAGATTCTCTGGATCAAAGAAAATGAACCAGAAATCTTTGCAAACACAGCAAGATGGGCAACATTTGAAGACTTTATCATTCAGAAATTAGGGCTTGATCCAATTGCAAGCTACTCAGAACTTTCTCGTACTATGTTATTTAACATTCGTGAAAGAAAATGGTCTGAAGAAATCTGCAAGGCAGTTCCAATTGAGATGAATCAGCTCCCTATCGCTGCAGAATCTGGAAGTGTTGCAGGTACGTTGTCACCTGAAATGTGTGAAGATCTCGCCTTCCCACAACCTGTATTAGTTGCTGTAGGCGGACATGACATGGTATGTGCTGCAGTAGGTGCAGGTCTTGACGAAAATGAACCAGGCACAGCAGTAGATATTGCAGGAACGATCGAAGGTGTTGTAGTAGCACTCAAGGAATGTAACACATCTATGGAAATGTGTGATCAGGCATTCTCTTGCTATGTAGGATACAAAGACTATGTTACATTCTCTGTTAACTTAACAGCTGGATGTATCACGAGATGGTATCGTGACATGATTGTTCCAGATGACTACAAATACTGTAAAGAAAATGGAATTAACTTCTACGAATACATGCAAAGAACAATGGTTGAAGATGAACCAGGTAGTTTATATCTTCTTCCACACTACTCTGGAAGTGGAAACCCATTCTTTGATGCAAACGCAAAAGGTGCTATCTACGGTCTTACTACAGACACAGAAAGAGCAGATATCGGCCGTGCATTAGTAGAAGGTCTCGCTTACGAAGTGAAAATGCAATTAGAATCACTTGAAAAAGCTGGCATTAAGCTTGATACACTTCGAGCAGTTGGCGGTGGTGCTTCGATTGACAGACAGCTTCAGTTGAAAGCAAATATTACAGGTAAAAAGATTATCAAATGTAGTGTGACAGAAGGATCTGCAATGGGCGCAGCAGTTTATGCAGCGATCGCAGCAGGTGCAATGCAACACCCAGGAGAAATCAAGAAATTTACCGATGGTAAAGAAAAAGTATTTGTACCAGATCCAGAAGGTGCAAAACGATTTGAAAAAGCTTATGAGACATACAGAAAACTTGCTTATGCGATCAACAGCATTGAGCAGTAGGTATGTATATTAGATAGGAGGGAAAGAGTTTGTCGGATTATATCTTAGAGTTGAAAAATATTGGCAAGACCTTTTCCGGTGTTAACGTTCTTAGAGATGTTAATCTTCAATTGAAAAAAGGTGAAGTTCACGTTCTCCTCGGAGAAAATGGTGCTGGAAAATCTACATTGATTAAGATTATCAGCGGTTATCACCAACCTGATAAGGGCGGTGAAATCTATGTTATGGGCGAAAAGAAAGAATTTACAGGCCCTAAACAACCTAAGGATGCAGGTATCCATACAATTTACCAAGAGTTAACTCTTTGTAAGGATATGACTGTAGCGGAAAACATCGTAATTGATAAGCAAGACCAATTCAAAGGGTTCATGCTTAAAGGAAAAGAGTTCAGAAGAATTGCAACTGACGTTCTTAAAAGATTAGGTTCAGATATTTCACCAGATGAAATGGTTAGAAACCTTTCAGTAGCGCAACAACAATTGGTTGAAATTGCAAAAGCGATCAGTGCTGATGCTAAAGTAATCATCATGGATGAACCAACAGCTTCTATTTCTCAAAAAGACTCAGCAAGATTGCTTGAGATTGTAAAACAATTGAGAAATGAAGGTGTAACAGTTATCTACATTTCACACAGACTTGCAGAAATCTCACAGATCGCTGACCGTATCACAGTTCTTCGTGACGGTAGCCAAATTGAGACAATGGATGCAGAGGGTGTTACAGAACAAAAACTTATCGCGCTCATGGTTGGTCGTGAAATTAAAGATGCTTACACAAAAGCAAATGTTGAGTTAGGTGAAGTAGTTCTCAAAGTAGAAGGACTTTGTTCAGACGTATTTAGAGATGTTTCCTTTGAATTACACAAAGGTGAAATCTTTGGATTTGGTGGTCTGGTAGGTTCTAAGAGAAGTGAAGTTCTTGAAACTATCTTCGGAATGAGACCAATGACAGCTGGAAAGATCTGGCTGTTTGGTGAAGAATATGTACCAACAACTCCTGAACAAGCCATCAAGAGAGGTATGGCATTCTGTACAGAAGACAGAAAGAAAACAGGTTTAGTACTTTGTCTCCCTATCGTAGATAATTTAAGTATGCTGAACGCAAAACACAATACAAACAAATTAGATTTCCTTAACTTTAAGGAATTACGTAGATTGGCACAAGGTCAGAGAGAGTCTTTAAATATTCGTATTTCTAATATGAATCAACCAGTTAAGACACTTTCTGGTGGTAACCAACAAAAAGTTGCTCTTGGTAAATGGTTAGACTCAAAGCCACAGATCATCTTATTTGATGAACCTACTCGTGGCATCGATATCGGTGCCAAAGCTGAAATCTATAAGATTATGGCTAATTTGGTTCAACAAGGTGTATCTATCATCATGGTATCTTCAGAATTACCAGAATTGATCAGTGTTGCTGACAACATTCTTGTAATGCGTGAAGGTGTTATGAAAGGTGTTCTTAGCAAAGGCGAAATTAACCAAGAACGCATCATGAGTTTTGCAACTGCAGAATAATAATCACGAATAGGAGGAATAAACAATATGAAATCGAAAGATTCAAAGGGTAATGGTTTCGTGCAGTTTCTCATTAAATATAGAACTGTATTGATTCTTGCCGTATTAGTAATTGTATTTACTTCACTGAATCCAGTATTCGTTAACGGCAAAAACATTCTTAACATGTTAAAACGTATGAGTTATGTAGCTCTTACGGCATATGGCGTTACATTTATCTTGACAATGGGCGAACTTGATATGTCAGGTGGTTCTATGTCAGCTCTTGTAACAGTAGTACTTGCTACATTAATTAACAAACAAGTTCCTTTGGCAGCAGCAGTTCTTATCGTTCTTGTAATGGCTGCTCTTGGTGGAACATTAAATGCGATTATCAATCTTTATGGTAAGATTAACGCGTTCTTAGTAACTTTGGCGACAATGAATATCTTCCGTGGTACCGCGATGATCATCTGTGATGGTCGTACAATTCCAATTAAGAATGATACATATTCATACCTCTTCGGTAATGGTACGGTATTCGGACTTATTCCAACACCAGTAGTTATCATGGTACTCTGCTTTGTTGTAGCGTTCTTGTTATACCACAAAACAAAACTTGGTTTCTATACAAAATGTATGGGTGGTAACGTAGAAGCTGCGAAAGTAGCAGGTATCAATATTAACAAATTCAAAATTATCATCTTTACATTTGCAGGTTTATGTTCAGGTATCGCAGGTCTCATCCTTGCAGGTCTTATGAACGGTGGTATGTCAGACTTAGGTGAAACACTTTCTATGGACGGTATCACAGCTGCTGTATTAGGTGGTACAGCTATTTCAGGTGGTCTTGGTAGCATGTGGGGAACACTCGGCGGCGTTCTTATCATGGGATGTCTTAACGGTGGTATGATGCTCCTCGGTTTCCAATCTCATCACCAAATGCTTGTAAAAGGTCTTGTAATCATCTTCGCTGTATGGCTTGATAACGTATTAAAACAACGTGAAGTTGTAATTAAAGACTAATGAAATAAACCGTTTAATCCACAGTGAAACGGGCCAGGCCTTGTGCCTGGCATGGATTGTGGACTCTGATATAGAGTATGGGGTGCAGTGGTACGGATCCACATTGAGAAACGCCGGAT
>JAZQMU010000148.1:0-4464 GCA_045543595.1 Faecalimonas sp. | reverse complement strand
AAAATTGAAACATGCTCTGGCAAAACTATCAATAGAACGGTCCATATTATGAACACCCTGAACAATTCCGGGGCCGTCAAAATTATGAATTGTAGCGCGTGTAACACTTCCGTCATCTGCTGTGAATACAATCTCTGCCTTACCGGGTCCGTCAATTTTCATTTCGGTATTTTTGTATACATCACCATATGCATGTCTTGCAAGAGTTATTGGTTTTTTCCAGTTTTTCACACATGGCTCAATCCCTTTTACAATGATTGGCGCACGGAAAACTGTACCGTCAAGCATTGCTCGAATCGTTCCATTTGGACTTTTCCACATCTCTTTTAATTTATATTCTTCTACACGTGCAGCATTCGGTGTGATCGTTGCGCATTTAACAGCTACACCATATTTTTTTGTTGCATTTGCAGAATCGATAGTAACCTGGTCATTTGTTTCATTACGATATTCAAGACCAAGATCATAATATTCTGTCTTTAAATCAATATAAGGTAATAACAATTCATCTTTGATCATTTTCCAAAGAATTCTTGTCATTTCATCCCCATCCATTTCGACAAGAGGAGTAATCATTTTTATCTTATCCATTACCTCTTACCTCCTTGTTAATATAATTATTTTGCCATGTAAGCTTCAATATCTTCCACAGTTTTGATGATTTCTTTCGAAAGATTAATGCATCCATCTTCTGTTACCAAAACATCGTCTTCAATACGTACACCAATACCTTCTTCTTCAAGATATAATCCTGGTTCTACAGTGAATACATTACCTGGAACAAGTTCATAACCTGAAAGCTGAACATCATGTGTTTCAAGTCCTAACATATGGCTTACTCCATGCCAATAGTAATCTTGCACAGTTTTTCCGTTTTCTAAAAGACCGATCTCTGCAAGTTTCTTTTCATAGAATTCAATAACCATGTTATTCAGTCCACGAAGTGTAAGACCTGGTTTCACAGCATTGATCACCATTTCATTCGCCTCTAAAACAATGTTATAAATTTGTTTTTGTCTTTCTGTAAACTTACCATTTACAGGGAAAGTTCTTGTAATGTCGGCACTGTAATTACTGTAAGCAGCACCAAGATCGCATAAAACTAATGTATTATCTTCTGCAATCTGGTTGTTTGATCCATAGTGAAGAATTGTTGCATTCTTTCCACTTCCACAGATTGTTGGGAATGCACGTTTACATAAATTGCATTTCAAAGTGAAATCAAAGTGAGCTTCCAATTCATTTTCGCCGATTCCTGCATGCGCATGATCCATCATGTTATTGATTGCAAGATTTGTGATATGAATTGCTTTGCTCATATTCTCAATTTCTTCTTCTGTTTTAACTGCTCGGAGTTTTGTACAATATTCAAATGCATTATTCACTGTTATATTTGCATATTTTGAACTTAATTCATTAATAAACTCAATTGTTGGAGTCACTTGATCGATTTCCTGTTTTGATAAATCCGCATACACAGGAATATTTAAAACATGGTCAAACTGATATGTCATCATTCTATGAATTGTACTCCATTTTTCATCGTCCATAATGATTGTTTCAATTCCACTGATTTCTTTTGCTTCAGCTGGAAGCATCTTACCGCCAACCCATTTTGCCATCATTTCATCAAAACGTTCGATCACTAAAGAATGTGATGTTTTTCCATTTACTTTCGAAAGAACATACATCATATTTGGACGATCGATTCCTGTAAAATAATAGAAATTGCGATCCACTGCAAATGGATACATCTCATCGCCAATACTATATACTTCTTTCCCACTTAATACGAACATCAAGGCATTATCTGGTAACATTGCTGCCAATTTTTCTCTTCTATTCTTAAACATAACATCCACCACTTTCTTTATCTTAGTCTTTCTTTTTCGTACTTTTCTACCGTTCTCAAATATTGAAGTATAGCCTCGTATCTCTTTTGCAAGTCTGATTCTGATTCTACAAAATCTAGTGACTGCGCAACAATTTCTAAAAAGTTATCAGATATATGGTCTTTTGCACAGATCAGGCAATGAATTTTTCCTTTTACTGTATCCTGATCTAAAAAGTTCATAATAAGTTCAGCATTTTCTAATTGAACTGTTTCTTCTGGAATTTCTTCTTCAATTTCAGAGGAAACCATCTGCTCTCCAATATATTCAAAACGATATTCTTGTACAACATCTGGATATTTTAATCGATCAACAGGACTGACAAACATTGGAAGAGATCTTACATAAGCAGCGTCACCGCCCACCTCTTTGTAAACAACCTTTTCTTCTAATGTCTCTGAGTCTCTGGCAATTATAATAATTTCATAGACGTTCCCTTTAAAATGTCTATAAATATCTCCTGGTCTTGGAATTCTCACTTCCATTCCATTCACCCCTTAGTATAATTTTGCACTGATACTCTTTGGCTTATAACCACCGTTTTCAAGTGATTTTAAGATTTCTCTTTTATGCTCTGTACCAAATGATTCCATTGTAATACGGAGTTCCACAGCGGCATTACGGTTTGTGCTTACAAACTGGTTGTGTTCCAATTTGATAACATTACCTTGCGCTTTTGCAATAAGATCAGCAACTCTTACAAGTTCACCTGGCTTATCTGGTAACAATACGGACACTGAGAAGATTCTGTCTCGCTGAATCAAACCATGTTGAACGATCGAAGACATTGTGATCACGTCCATGTTTCCGCCACTTAAAATAGCAACAACCTTCTTACCAGTAAGATCAAGTTGTTTTAAAGCAGCTACCGTAAGAAGTCCTGAGTTTTCAACGATCATCTTGTGATTTTCCACCATGTCAAGGAAAGCTCCAATAAGCTCATCGTCTTCTACTGTAAGAATTTGATCTACATATTCTTGCACATATTTAAATGTATTTTTACCTACAGTTTTAACTGCTGTACCATCTGCAATCGTGTTTGCACTGTCTAAAGTAACAACTTCTCCTGATTCTAAGGAAACAGACATGCTGGCAGCTTCAATTGGTTCCACACCTATCACTTTGATCTTTGGATTTAACATCTTAGCAAGAACCGCAACTCCTGTTACTAGACCGCCACCTCCGACTGGAGCAAGAATGTAATCTACTGTTGGAAGTTCTTGAATAATTTCCATTGTGATAGAACCTTGTCCCGTTACAACATCAAGATCATCAAATGGATGTACAAATGTATATCCTTCCGCTTCTGCGATTTCTTTCGCCTTTACACATGCATCATCATACACATCACCGTGAAGAATCACTTCTGCGCCGTAACTTTTTGTGCGGTTTACCTTGATAAGAGGCGTAACTGTAGGCATTACAATAATAGCCTTACATCCAAACTCTTTCGCTGCATAAGCAATACCTTGTGCATGATTTCCTGCAGAGGCTGTGATAATACCTTTCTTCTTCTGTTCTTCAGTTAATGTACTGATCTTGTAATATGCACCACGTACCTTATAAGAACCAGTATGCTGCATATTTTCTGGTTTTAAATATACTTTTCCGCCAGTTTGCTGACTCAAATAGTCACTGTACACCAACTTTGTTGGGTTCGTAACTTTTCTTACGATTTCACTGGCAGATTCGAATTTTTCTAATGTTAACATAACAATATCCTCACTTTCGTGTGAATTATTCTTCTGTTGTAAACAATGCATTTACAAAATCGTCTGAATTAAACTTCTGTAAATCATCGATTGTTTCGCCAACACCAATATATTTTACCGGAATTCCAAGTTCTGCCTGAATTGCCACAGCAATACCACCTTTGGCAGTTCCATCCATCTTTGTAAGAACTACACCTGAAATGTCAGCTACATCCTTGAATTCTCTCGCTTGGGCTAACGCATTTTGTCCAGTTGTACCGTCTAAAACAATCAATGTTTCACGATATGCTTCTGGATATTCACGTTCTAATACACGATTGATCTTACGGAGTTCTTCCATAAGATTCTTCTTATTGTGAAGTCTTCCTGCCGTGTCTACTAAAAGCACATCTGCTTTTCTCGATTTTGCAGCTGCAACTGCATCATATACCACAGATGCAGGATCAGATCCTTCTTGTCCTCCAATCAAATCCGCGTCGGCTCTTCGTGCCCATTCTTTTAATTGTTCTCCAGCAGCTGCACGGAATGTATCTGCAGCGGCAAGAACAACTTTCTTATTCTGGTCTCTTAACTTACCAGCTAATTTACCAATTGTCGTTGTTTTACCAACACCATTTACCCCGATCACAAGAACAACCGATGTTCTGTTTTCAAATTCATACGCTGCTTCTCCAACATCCATCTGTTCCTTGATACTTTCAATCAAAAACTTTTTGCAATCAACAGGTTCTTTGATGTGATTTTCTTTTACTTTTTTCTTTAAATCTTCAATGATATCCATTGTTGCACGAACACCAAGATCCCCCATGATCAATGTTTCTTCTAATTCTTCATAGAAATCATCATCAATATTAGAAAAT
>JAZQMU010000147.1:0-7056 GCA_045543595.1 Faecalimonas sp. | reverse complement strand
CAGAGAGTTGCCGCAAAAGAGTTTTTAACAGAGATTCAGCTGGTGAATCAGGAAATCCGAACAGAGCATTTGGAGAAAACAAAGAAAACGAATGCATATTTGTTTGAAAGCTTACCGGATGATCTGGCAGAATTTATGGATGATGTTCGCATGGGAAGACGTGAATTCCACGAATTGGATTTAAAAAAGAATGATAATTAAAATGAGTCACACATATATTTTTATAAAAGTATATGTGTGGCTTTTTTATGGCAAAAAAAGATTTAAAAAACAAGATTAGTGAAGCGGCAAATATGCCTAAAGATATATTAGCAGGATTGCCCGTTATAAAGGCATGGGGAAACAGTGAGATTTATATAGAGAATTTTAAAGGAATTATAGAATATCTGGACACGATCATACGAATACAGACAAAAATAGGGAAGGTGGTTATTACAGGAAAGTGTATGCAGATAGAATATTACACCAATGAAGACATGAAGATAACCGGAATCATTTTTTCAATAGAATATCATTCGGAGGGGTAATATTGCTTGTTAAGCTATTTCGTTATATTCAAGGATATCTAATCATTTTGGTGATCGGATTTTCGCCGGAACGTTTTTTGAATCTATGTAAGAATAAAAATATTGAAATATGGGGACTGAATCCTCAAAAAGATACGTATCAAATGTACATAAAAGCAAGAGATTTTAAAAAGATCAAACCTTTATTGCGTAAAACTGTATCAAAAGTAAAAGTAGAGAAAAAGGTAGGATTACCATTTTTCTTTTTTCGATTTAGGCGTAGAAAAATATTTTTTGTGAGTATTTTGTGTTCTATAATATTTGTTTCTGTAATGAGCACACGATTATGGACCATTGAATTATCTGGGAACCAAATTATAACAGAGGATATTATGATTGATTTTCTGAAAAGAAAAGAAATATCCTTAGGAATCAAATGTAAAGATATTTCATGCGAAAAACTTGGAAAAGAGATTCGAGAACATTTTCAAGAAATAAAATGGGTATCAGTTTCCCTGGATGGAACAGAATTAGATATTATTATAAAAGAAAATCACGACAGAAAAACAATAGAAAACAGCAACATGGAACCATCTGATATCATAGCAGATAAAAATGGGACGATAACAAAACTAGTTACAAGAAGCGGAGTCCCATTATGCAGTGTTGGATTACCAGTAAAAAAAGGAGATGTTCTTGTTTCAGGTAAAATTGATGTGTTAAATGATGCAAAAGAAGTGATAGGAAACCGATATGTAATTTCCGAAGCAGAAATCTGGGCAAACACTTATTATGTTTATCGCGACTCGTTATCTAAGACATATATGAAAAAAGAATATAAAGATAAATCAACATATAAAATCAAAGGTTTTATAGATAATTATCAGTTGACTATCGATTTCGATACAGATTCAGAATATCTAAAAGAAGAACATACGTTGAGCGATACTTTAAATTGTCCTTTTTTTGTACAATTTACGGAAGTAAAAGAGTATAAATTTGTTAGTGCTGATTACACAGAAAGGGAACGAGAACAAATATTGAAAGATCGATTTGAGCGTTATTGTGAGGATTTAGAATTAAGTGGCTGCATAATTCTTGAGAATAAGTTACAGATAATCCATATGGATAACAGATCTTATGTCAGCAGTATTATAAAGACAGAAGAGAAAATAGGAGAGAATCGTAAAATAATTGATTTATCTTCTGAAAATATGGTACAATAAAATGTAATATTTTGTTATGAAAGGAATATAAAATGAGTATTCTTGAAGAAATAATTGATATACCAGTAGATCATGAGAAAAATGTATTTGGACAATTTGACGCTTATGCTAAAAAACTGGAGCGCACGTTACATGTAACCTTGATTCCACGTGACGGACACGTAAAGATTTTAGGCGAGGCAAAACGTGTGGATCAAGCAAAAAGGGTTTTAGCTCAATTAGTTGCTTTATCTAAACGTGGAAATACAATTTCAGAACAGAACGTGGATTATGCGATTTCTTTGGTGTTTGAAGACAGCGAAAAAGAGATTGTCGAGATTGATAAAGACATCATCTGTCATACATTACAGGGAAAGCCTATTAAACCAAAAACATTGGGGCAGAAAAAATATGTGGATTCTATTCGCAAGAAAATGATCACTTTTGGTCTTGGACCGGCAGGTACAGGAAAAACATATCTTGCAATGGCAATGGCGATTACAGCGTTCAAAAACAATGAGGTTGGAAGAATCATTTTAACACGTCCGGCAATTGAGGCTGGTGAAAAACTTGGTTTCCTGCCAGGAGATCTTCAAAGTAAGATCGACCCATACCTTCGTCCGTTATATGATGCTTTGTATCAGATTATGGGAGCGGAAAGTTTTATTAAAAATTCAGAAAAAGGTCTGATTGAAGTGGCACCGCTTGCTTACATGAGAGGTCGTACATTGGATAATGCATTCATTATTCTGGATGAGGCACAGAATACAACGCCTGCACAGATGAAAATGTTCCTGACTCGTATTGGATTTGGGTCAAAAGTTGTGATTACTGGTGACGCAACTCAGAAGGATTTACCATCAGGTATGATTTCTGGATTGGATGTGGCTACAAAAGTTGTACGTGATATTGAAGATATTTCTATCTGTAATCTCACAAGTAAGGACGTTGTTAGACATCCACTTGTTCAACAGATTGTAAAGGCATATGAAGACTATGAAAAGAAAACACAACGTGTGAAAGAAAAAAGGAGATAAGAATGACATTATATTTTGAAGAAGAAGGCGAATTAAAGTTACCTTTAGAGTGTGAAAAGTTGGCAGAAAAAGTGATTGAAGCTGCAATGGACTATGTAGAATGTCCATATGATGCAGAGGTGAACCTTCTTTTAACAATGAATGAAGAAATTCATGAAATGAATATGAATTTTCGTCAGATCGATCGTCCAACAGATGTTTTATCTTTTCCAATGGTTGATTATGATGAAGCAGGTAATTTTGAATTTTTGGAAGAAGCAGATGAGTATTTTCATCCAGAAACAGGCGAATTGATGCTTGGGGATATTGTAATCTCAAAAGAAAAAGTAATTTCCCAAGCAGAAGAATATGGTCATTCTATTGAAAGAGAATATGCGTTTCTTATTGCACACAGTATGTTACATCTGTTTGGTTTTGACCATATGGAGGAAGAAGAACGTGCTGAGATGGAAACAAAGCAAAAAGAAATTTTAGAAGGATTGAAGATTTTAAGATAGATTATAGCAAAGGGGTAATTTATGAGCACTGAACAAAAGAAGAAAAATAACAGTTTTCTTATACAGGGCATGATCTTGGCTGCTGCAGGTATTATTAGTCGTTTGATCGGACTTGCATATCGTATACCTGTCAACAACATCTTGGGTGATGAAGGTCAAGGATTTTATGGATGTGCTTTTTCAATCTATAACATTGCGTTGTTATTAACTTCATATAGTTTGCCGCTTGCAGTTTCAAAGCTTGTTTCAGCGAGAATTGCAAAAAAGAAATATAAAGATGCGAACCGTATCTTTAAAAGTGCATTATTATTTGCAGTCGTAGTTGGTGCGGCAGTAGCTGTTTTAATCTTTTTCCTTTCTGATTTTATCGCAGGTACTGTTATGAAATTGGAGCTGAGTGCTTACGCACTTCGCGTGTTGGCTCCAGGTCTTTTTATCGTTGCAGTCATGGGTGTACTGCGTGGTTATTTCCAGGGTATGGGAACCATGCTTCCTACAGCAGCATCTCAGATTATTGAACAAATTGTTAATGCGATCGTAAGTATCATCGGAGCAAGTTATCTTGTGGAAATGGGTAAGAAAGCGGTTGAATCGCAAAATACGCCATCGTTACCTGCTGCATACGGGGCTGCAGGTGGTACACTTGGTACTGTATCAGGTTCTCTCTTTGGATTGATCTTTTTATTGATTCTGTTAAAAGCATTCTGGCCAAAGATGCGACGCAAGATAAAAAGCGATCATTCAACAGATGCAGAGAGTTATGCACATATTTATAAAGTGTTATTACTTACAATCGCACCTGTAATCTTAAGCACAGCAATTTATAATATCAGTGAAACCATTGATCAAGCTATTTTTAGTAATATCATGATCGCACAGAATCATACAGCAAAAGAAACTGCAGAGTATCTTGGGATGTTTACTGGTAAATATAATACGCTGATCCACATTCCGTTAGCAGTTGCTAATGCCCTTGGTTCTTCTTTGATTCCAACGATGACAGCGGCGATAACGAATGGGAACCGAAAAGAAATCCGCAATAAGATCAACATGGTAATACGTTTATCTATGGTGATAGCAATTCCAAGTTGCGTTGCGTTTATCGTATTTCCAAAACAGATTCTTTCACTTTTATATAGTGGAAATATTGATGTTCCGGCAAAAATGCTTATGGTTGGTGCAATCACTGTTGTGTTTTATTGTTTATCCACTGTATCAAATGCGATTTTACAAGGTGTCAACAAGATGACTACACCTGTAAAGCATGCTGCAATTTCCTTAATTATTCATATAGTTGCAGTGGTATTATTCTTAGTTGTATTTAAGATGGGTGTTTTTGCACTTGTTGCTGGTAATATTATATTCTCATTATCAATGTGTATTTTAAATCAAATTGCGATTCGCAAAGAAACAGGATATCATACTGAGTATAAGAGAACATATATGATTCCATTTGCTGCTGCAGCAATCATGGGAGTAACAATTTTGGCAGTATACAACTTATCGGTTTTAGTGCTTCCTGTAAAGATTTCTACACTTCTTACAATTATGATCGCTGCGATCGTGTATCTGGTCGGATTGCTTATGCTCGGGGCATTAACAAAAGAAGAAATCCTTGCATTGCCAAAAGGAGCTACATTAGTTCGCGTATTCACGAAACTGCATTTATTGAAAGCTGAATAAAATTTATAAAAAAACCAATACTGTATAGAAAAAGGAGAAATCGAATGGATCGCAGATATAGTATTGGTTTTTTAGTTGGCATTGTATTTCTTATCGGTTTGTTTGTATTTGGTTTTAGTTTTAGTTATAACCGTGTAACTGAAAAAAATCAAAATGAACAAACACAGATTGAGACAAATGCACATTATTTTATAAGAAATAAAAGTGGCTACATCACAGTATATAATAGTGATGGAACAATATATGAATATACATCAATCTTAGAAAAAGATCTTCCGGATCATATAAGAGAAAAGATAGACGGAGGACTTCGGTTAAATGGTTTATCAGAAGTTTATGGTTTTTTAGAAAATTATTCTAGTTAAAACTTCTAGACGAAATGTATCTTATAGTGTAATATAAGAGAAGATTTTAGGAGGATATAAAAATGACAGAAGAAAAGATTCAGAGAATTTACGTTTTATATAGAAAAATGAAAGCCGAAGGCTTAACTGAAGAAGAAAAATTAGAACAACAAGAATTGAGAAAACAATTTATCGCTGATTTCCGTAGAAACGTACGAGGTCAGTTAGATAATATCTCGATTGTAGAACCTGATGGAAGTATTACAGATCTAGGTGAAAAATATGGTGACAAAGAAGGACATTAGAAAAAATGTTCTGTATAAAAGAAATCAAATAAGTAAAAAAGAATGGGAAGCTAACAGTGATAGTATATACAGGAAAGTAGTAACTCATTCTTTCTTTTTAGAAGCAGACAATATTTTGTGTTTTTTGAATTATCAAACAGAAGTAGAGACGCGTAATATTATTAACAAGGCTTGGGAACTAGGTAAAAATGTATATGCACCACGGATTGAGGATGGCAAGATGTCTTTTTATCTTATAAAATCCTTTGATGAGCTTAGAGAAGGATACAAAGGAATTTCAGAACCGACAGGAAATGACATATTTCGTGAGAAAAGAGGACTAGTTGTGGTTCCAGGAGTGGCTTTCGATATATATCGTAATCGAATCGGATATGGAAAAGGATACTACGATCAATTTCTGAGAAACAATCCGGGTTTAAAAACAATCGCAATAGCTTTTGAGCAACAGGTGCTTGAGAATATTCCAAATGATATTTTTGATATAAAGCCTGAAATTTTGATTACAGAGGAGAATGAATATTATGAATAATTTACCGAAAGACCCTTTGCTTTGCATGAGTGTGGTAAATACAAAACTTCGAGATTACTACAAAAGTCTTGATGACTTGTGCGAGGATCTAAACGTTGATAAAAAAGAACTAGAAGATAAAATGCGTTTCATTGATTATGAATACGACATAAATAGAAACCAGTTTGTATAGTGAGGTACATAGATGAAAAATATTGAACAATATATTAATGATATGGATATCAAGTCGGAAGCACCTGTTTCTGAACCAGAACGTCAGTATTATTTTATTAAAAAAGCGAGAACTTATGTTGCTGAAGCCGCAAAAGAAGCTGGACGAGCTCTTACGTTCTGTGTAACAACATTTGGATGTCAGATGAATGCCAGAGATTCTGAAAAATTAGTTGGGATCCTGGAACAGATAGGATATGTGGAAGAACCAGACGAAGATAAAGCTGATTTTGTGATTTATAACACTTGTACAGTTCGTGAAAATGCAAACATGCGTGTTTATGGACGTCTTGGTCAATTAAAACGTTCTAAGAAGAAAAATCCACATATGATGATTGGTCTTTGTGGATGTATGATGCAGGAACCACATGTTGTTGAAAAATTAAAGACAAGTTATAGACATGTGGACTTGATTTTTGGTACACATAATATTTACAAGTTTGCAGAACTTATCGTTACACGTTTTGAATCAGAGCGAATGGTAATCGACATTTGGAAGGATACAGATAAGATTGTGGAAGATCTTCCTAATGAAAGAAAGTTCTCTTTTAAATCAGGTGTAAACATTATGTTTGGATGCAATAACTTTTGTACATACTGCATCGTACCTTATGTGCGTGGCAGGGAAAGAAGCCGTAATCCAAAAGACATTATACGTGAAATTGAACGTTTTGTTGCAGATGGGGTAGTTGAAGTAATGCTTCTTGGACAGAATGTAAATTCATATGGTAAGACTTTAG
>JAZQMU010000146.1:0-5527 GCA_045543595.1 Faecalimonas sp. | reverse complement strand
TTGGCTCACAGAACGACATGGCTACGATCCGACTTGGTACATTTCAGAGGCTGAATACCGCAAAGCGATTGATGGTGTGTTGCGATTCTTGAATGGTCATTATGAAGATGTTTTAAAGGAACTGGAAGAAAAGATGCTTGCGGCTTCCGAAAAGATGGAATTTGAAAGAGCGATCGAATACAGAGATTTGATGGATAGTGTGAAGCAGATTGCCCAGAAGCAGAAGATTACAGACAGCCGAGGGGAAGACAGAGATATTGTGGCAGTAGCAAAAGATATGGAAGATGCAGTTGTTCAAATTTTCTTTATCCGAGGCGGCAGACTGATAGGAAGAGATCATTTCTTTTTCCGAAATGCAGCAGGCGCAACAAAAGAAGAACTTCTTACCAGTTTTGTGAAACAATTCTATGCAGGAACACCATTTATACCAGCTGAAATCATGACCCATGAGGAACTGGCAGAGCAGGAACTTTTGGAATCATGGCTTTCTAAGCGAAGAGAGCAAAAAGTGCATATCCGTGTACCAAAGCGCGGTGAAAAAGAAAAACTAGTTGAACTGGCCAGAAAGAATGCGGCGCTTATTTTGAACACAGACAAAGAACGATTAAAAAGAGAAGAAGGTCGAACCATTGGTGCAGTAAAAGAATTGGAAAAACTGCTGGGACTTGAAAATATTGTGAGAATGGAAGCATACGATATTTCAAATACGAGTGGATTTGCTTCAGTAGGCTCCATGGTTGTTTATGAAAAAGGAAAACCGAAACGCGCGGATTATCGTAAGTTTAAGATTAAAAGTGTGCAAGGACCAGATGACTATGCCAGCATGGAAGAAGTGCTTACCAGACGATTCAGCCATGGTTTGGAAGAGCTGGAAAGTGGGAAAGAGACGAGCAGTTTTATTTCCTTTCCAGACTTGATTCTGATGGACGGTGGGCGCGGACAGGTAAATATCGCATTGAAGGTGTTGGACACACTGAATCTTCAGATTCCCGTGTGTGGCATGGTGAAAGATGATAATCACAGAACAAGAGGATTGTATTTTAACAATGTAGAGATTCCAATTGACCGA
This sequence comes from Faecalimonas sp., assembly GCA_045543595.1. GTDB lineage: Bacteria > Bacillota > Clostridia > Lachnospirales > Lachnospiraceae > Faecalimonas. The sequence continues at coordinate 4,458 of JAZQMU010000146.1, read as the reverse complement.
AATACAGAAGGGTTCAAGCTGATTACCAGGATCCAGGATGAAGCCCACCGATTTGCAATTGAATTTCATAGAAATCTGCGAAGTCAGGGGCAGGTACATTCCATTTTGGATGAGATCAGTGGTGTGGGACCAACAAGGCGAAAAGCACTTATGAAGCATTTTGCAAGTATAGAGGAAATAAAAAATGCAACTTTGGAAGAACTGAAAAACATTCCGAGTATGAACGAAAAATCAGCAAAGGAAGTATACAGTTTTTTCCATAAGTGATATACTGAAAATAATACTACAAAAGAATGTGAGGGTTTTATATGGCAGGCGTAAAAATGACAGATTTGATTGAAAAGATGAATCTTAAAAATCTTACACCAGATATTGATCTATCTGATAAATTCATTACAATTCCAGACATTAACCGTCCAGCTCTTCAGCTGACAGGATATTTTGATTATTTTGAATTTGTGCGTATTCAGATTGTTGGTTATGTAGAATACACATATTTGGCTACATTGCCATTAGAAAGAAGACGTGAAATTTACGGAGAATTACTGTCTTATGGAATTCCTTGCTTGATTTATACAACGCAGATTCTTCCAGATGAAGAGATGTTAAGACAAGCAAATGAACAAAATATTCCTATTTTTGCAACAGACCAGAGAACATCTACTTTCCAGGCGGAGTTAACACGTTGGCTTAATGTACAGCTGGCTCCATGTATTTCAATTCACGGTGTACTTGTCGATGTATATGGTGTCGGTGTTTTGATCATGGGTGATAGCGGTATCGGTAAAAGTGAGGCCGCACTTGAATTGATCAAGCGTGGACATCGTCTTGTGACTGACGATGTAGTTGAAATTCGAAAAGTAAGTGATGACACATTGGTTGGTTCCGCACCAGCGATCACAAAGCATTTGATCGAACTTCGTGGTATTGGTATCGTGGACGTTAAGACTTTATTCGGTGTGCAAAGTGTAAGAGAGACACAGTCAATCGATATGGTTATCAACATGGAAGAGTGGGAAAAAGGAAAAGAGTACGAGCGACTTGGTTTGGAAGACCATTATACAGAATTCCTTGGGAACAAGGTTGTAAGTTATTCAATTCCTATCCGTCCAGGTCGTAATGTTGCGATTATCGTAGAATCGGCAGCGATCAACCACAGACAAAAACAAATGGGTTATAATGCAGCTCAGGAAATGCTTCGCAGATTGCAGGACAGCATGGCAAATAGAAATAAATAGTTTAGGAGAAAATAGAAATGAAATATTGTTTAGGGATTGATGTAGGCGGAACTACAGTGAAGATGGGGATTTTCCAAAATGATGGATCTTTGATCGACAAGTGGGAAATTAAGACAAGAACGGAAAATCAAGGGGAAGCAATCCTTCCAGATATTGCAGCTGCAATCGATGTGAAGCTTTCAGAACATGCTATTGACAAAGAGGAAGTGAGCGGAATTGGAATGGGTATTCCGGGTCCAGTCACAAAAGCTGGAATCATTCAAAAGACAGTAAACCTTGGCTGGGGATACAAGGAAGTAAAACGTGAATTAGAAGAATTGACAGGATTACCTGCACACATTGGGAATGATGCAAATGTAGCCGCACTTGGTGAAATGTGGAAAGGCGGCGGAAAAGGTTATAAGAATCTTATTATGGTAACACTTGGCACAGGTGTTGGCGGCGGTGTTATCATCGATGAAGATATTCTCGTAGGAACAAACGGAGCAGGTGCTGAGATTGGACATATTTGTGTAAATTATGAGGAAACAGACAGCTGTGGCTGTGGCAAACAAGGATGTCTGGAACAATATGCTTCAGCAACCGGTGTAGTACGTCTTGCAAAGAAAAGATTGGCAGACAATACAGATGAAACAGTTTTGAATTTGGAATCAGTGACTGCAAAAGATGTGTTTGACGCTGTGAAGGCGGGGGACAAAGTCGCAAAAGAAATTGCTGATCAATTTGGCGATTATCTTGGACATGCACTTGCAAATATTGCAGTAGTTGTAGATCCAGAGGTTGTAGTAATCGGCGGTGGTGTATCGAAAGCAGGGGAAATCCTTCTTGGCTATATTGAAAAACCATATATGGAAAAAGCATTCTTTTCAAATAAAGAAGTGAAATTCGTGTTAGCGGAACTGGGAAATGATGCTGGAATTTACGGAGCTGCCAAATTAGCTCTACAGTAAAAATATAACTGCTTACGAACTTTTACTAAGGTTATTAGGTTCGATGGTTTTGTAAAATAAGGATTTAGGGATACAGTTTGTTGTTTTTGCAAATTGTATCCTTTTTTTGTAAGGATTTTCAAATGTCAAAAATGCTATCAACGAAAGAAAGCATTTACACAAGAGGTTAATACTGACTATCTGCAGGTTTCTTGCGTTTTTCAGCATGTTCTATTTGCAATTTAATCACATATGAAAAGCGTGTCTGAACAACACGTTCCAAGTGCTTTCATATGTGTAATTCTATCTTTTCAGATTCTAGCAAAGTCTAAGCAACTGCGTTCAGCGATATGATTAAGGACGCGTCTCAAAAACTCGTATAACTCAAACAGTTTTCGACGCGTCCCCATTTACTGAACTGCAGTTGCAAGACTTTGTGTAGAATCTTCAAAATGGATATTCTTACACATATGAAAGTACTTGGGATGTGTTGTGAGTTCCGCTTGTAATATGTGTAATCAAATTTTGCAAGTAGAACATGTTAGAAAAACTAGAAACCGAAGCCAGTCAATATTAACCTCTTGTGTAAATGCTTTCTTTCGTTGATAGTATTTTTAACATTTGAAAATCCTGACAAAAAAGGATACAATTTGCAAAAACAACAAACTGTATCCCTAAATCCTTATTTTACAAAACCATCGAACCTAATAACCTTAGTAAAATTCACACGCAGTTTTTTAGTCTTCAAATATTTCCATCTCTCCGTCAATTTTGGCAAAATAGCATTCTTCCATCAATTCCATCACAGCCTGTCCATTTGTTCCTTCTGTAATAGCTGCCATAACCGGCTGAATTTCTTCTTCTGGTAAAAGGACTTCTAATTCCACTTTATCGGTATAAATTGAATCCAAAATGGTTAGACCACGTTGTCCAAGGATATACTGTATTTTACCAAGGCCTGTGTAATCGGTTTCAATCACCAATTTTTGACCATGAAGTTTCGTGATGACTTTACTTGCAAGAAGTCCTTCTTTTGTAGAACTTGAATAGGCTCTGACAAGACCGCCGGTTCCAAGGAGAGTTCCGCCAAAGTATCGTGTGACAACGACAACAACATCGTGGATTTCTTCTCCGAGAAGAACGTCAAGCATTGGTTTTCCAGCAGTGCCGCTTGGCTCACCGTCATCGCTGCAACGTTGTATCTGGAAATGTTCTCCCAATACGTAAGCAGAGCAGTTATGAGTAGCATTCCAATATTTCTTTTTCATGGATTCAATAAATGCGATTGCCTCTTCTTCTGTTTTGACAGGTCGCACCGTCGCTATAAATCTTGATTTTTTTTCTATGATTTCGGCCTCTCCGCCGGAATAGACTGTTTTGTATTTGCTCAACATGGATGTTCACCTTTTTAAATATTTTCTATTAATATAACAGTATTTGGAAGAAAACAAAATAATTTCTTAAAATTTCCTTGTGAAAATGGTAACTTTTTAATTTTACCTTTATTTAACAAGTCAAGTTTGTTATAATATCATTCGAATAAAGGAGGTAAAACTCATGAATTATGGAAAAAAGACAACTTCGCGCCGTGTTAAGGAACTTCAGTCTAGTGCGGCGAAGAGGAGAAAGAGAATGACTGTGCGGTTGTTCAAGGCAAGTTTAATCTTGATTTTAGTACTTGTTATTGCAGTCGGAATCGCAGGAATTCTTCTTTTTAAGAAAATAATTGATGACACACCACAGATTTCTGCGGAAGATATTAAACCATCTGCATTTACTACAACTTTGTATGCGGATGATGGAGAAACTGTAATTGATACATTGGTAACTGCAGGTTCCAACCGTGAATTTGCAACCATCGATGAGATTCCAGATGTTTTGGAAGAAGCATTTATAGCTGTAGAAGACTCGCGTTTCCGTGATCACAATGGTATCGACTTGAAAGGTATTGTCAGAGCTGCAATTGTAGGTATTTCGTCTGGAGATTTCTCACAAGGTGCGAGTACGATCACGCAGCAGTTGATCAAGAACAGCGTGTTCCCTAACTTCATTGAAGAAACAAGATGGGAAAGTGTAGAACGTAAGATTCAGGAACAATATCTGGCGCTTCAGATTGAAAAGGTTGTTACGAAAGATGATATCCTGGAAAGTTATCTGAATACGATCAACCTTGGTCAGAACACGTTAGGCGTTCAGGCTGCAGCAAAACGTTATTTCGGGAAGGATGTTAGTGAATTAACTTTATCAGAAGCTGCTACGATTGCTGGTATTACAAAGAGTCCAAATGGATT
>JAZQMU010000145.1:0-8789 GCA_045543595.1 Faecalimonas sp. | reverse complement strand
TGCAAGAAGTAAAAAATCAGGAAGTTACATTTGAAGATGTAAAGGCTGAGTTGTATAAAGGAAAACTTACAACAGCAGCAAAATATCACTCTGGAGAAGGTATATTTTTTACTTCTAAGATATTGAATGAGTTTGCAATCTGGTCAGACAATACAATTCTGTCTTATGGATGCGCTGATAAAGAGAAACTGGTACAGTCACATTTGATATCTTATTTCACACGACTTAATGATATAGGTACTATGGTAGTTATGAAGTTGGAGAACGCAACAGTGCGAAGACTTGAGGAGGTGTTTGATATGTTTGCACCAATTGACGAAGGATTCATCAAAACAAGAATTCCGATTAAAGAAGTATGTCCTTATGGAGAACCAATTGCAAGATCGCAGGCTAGACGTATTGTTCATCGATTGGAGGAGTTTAAAAAAGTAGAATTGGATTTTCAAGATGTAGAATTTATGGGACAAGGTTTTGCAGATGAGATGTTTCGAGTATTTCAGAATGAGCATCCAGAGGTAGAATTGATTCCGATTAATGCATGCAGAACAGTACTAGGTATGATTTCACATGTGAAAAATAGAATAGCGAAGTGACTACTTTAATAGGTAGTCACTTCGCTATTCTACTTTCATCATTCGATACCCAACACCGATGTGAGTTTGAATGTATTGAGGTGATGATGGTTTCTTTTCCAGTTTTTTGCGTAATGTGGCCATAAAAACACGTAATGATCCAACGTCAGTTTCTAAACTGTTTCCCCAAACATTCTGAAGAATATATTTATGAGTCAAAACTTTGCCAGTATTTCGAGCAAGTAAGCAGAGCAATTTATATTCTATAGGTGTAAGTCGCAGTTCCTCTTCGGCCAAGTAGACACAGTGGTCAGCATAGACAATACGTAATTGTCCGTTTTCGTAAACGGATTCTTTAGATGTACTGTCTTGTATCAAAGCAAGGCGACGTTGAGTGACACGCAGACGTGCAAGTAACTCGTCTACAGAGAATGGTTTCGTCAGATAATCATCTGCACCTGCGTCCAAAGCATCGATTTTATCATTGTCTTCACTTCGAGCACTGATAACAATAATAGGTATGTTGGACCAACTTCGAATTCTTTTTATGACTTCAACACCGTCAATATCTGGAAGACCTAAGTCCAAAAGAATGATATCTGGATTGTGTGAAGCTGTTTCCATAATGGCACCTTCGCCTGATACCGAGGTTATGAAACGATAGTTGTGTGCTTTTAGTGTAGTGGTAATCAGATTGCGAATAGGTGCATCGTCTTCCACAACAAGAATTTGAAATTTATTCATAATAAGATACCTCCTCTAGCGGAAGCGTGAAATAGAATACTGTACCTTGAGGATGGTTATCGGCCACAGAAATTTGGCCGCCATGTGCTTCTATGATTGCTTTACAGAGATACAGTCCTAAACCTAAACTGCGACGGTTATCCGCTATTTTTTGATTGCCGCAATAGAACATATCAAAAATTCGTTCTTTGTCAGCTGATGAAATACCAATTCCGGTGTCCGAAATGTATATTTCTGCCATATTACCATTACTTTTAGTTGTCACGGTTATATAAGATCCAGAAGGCGTGTATTTTATTGCATTGTCTATTATGTTTACAACAACCTGCACTATTAGTTTTGCATCCGCTTTAACCAGCAAAAGATCATCTTCATATGAAAAATAAATCGGATGATTTTCTGTTTTGTGATGGATGTGTTGAACTGCTTCATCAATAATTTCGCTGAGCAATTCTGTGGATGTATGTAGCGTCATTCGACCTTCCTCGATGCGAGTTGCATGCAGAAGATTTTCGACTAAGTCAATAAGCCACAATGAATCGTCGTATATATCCTTGTATATTTGATGCTTGGTTTTTTCATCAAAGTTATCACTGTTATACATAAGATTGCTGGCATTACCAGAGATAGAAGTAAGTGGTGTTCTCAGATCGTGAGAAATAGTGCGGAGCAGATTGGAACGGAGCTGTTCACTTTCCGCCCAAATTGCGGCAGCTTCTTTTTCGCGCATATTTTTTTCGTTTTCTAAAGCAAGTGCAACTTCACCAAGAATAGAAAAAAGAATACTATGTGAAGAAGCGTCCAAAGGAGCATTTTGAGCATCTATACCAATTACACCATATACTCGCTCATTCACGCGAAGAGCAAGATATAAGTAACGTGTATGGGAATGAGTATCTGTGGTTGCCCCGGCCATATGATTGTTGGTTAAAACCCATTCCGCAGCGATTCGTTCACTTTCAAAATCATAAGAAAAATCCTGTGAAGCAGTCGCCTGGGAAAAATGTGGTTCTGACAAATTTCCATCTACATTTTCAAAAACGACAGTGTCACGTTCCAGAAGTTTCTGAATCTGTTCTGCAGCAGCTTGAAGTATTTCGTCTTTACCATTAGCTTTGGAAAGTAATTGGTCGGTATCAAACAGGATTTTAGTTCGATGTGCAACTTTAGCGGATTGTCCGGCTTGAGCTTTGTAGCGTATGGCGAAAGTTCCTGTTATATATGCTGTTAGAAACATGATTATAAAAGTCACTGGATAACCTTTTTCATAGGCCATTAAAGTAAATCTTGGTGTAGTAAATAAAAAATTAAAAATAAATACACTGGCTATAGAGGAAATTAAGCTGTAAATTTGATGGGAGGTAACGATGGACGTCAGCAATACTCCTAAAATATAAACCATAATAATATTGGCATTGGTAAAACCCCAATTGTAAAACAAAACGCTGAGCAGTGTGGCTGCAGATAGAATCCCTCCACTTTTCAAACTGTTTTTAAGAAAATCTTTCCTTGTCGAGTAGCGTACCTTTTGGAGTTTATAAGGCGCATCTACATTTAAATCAGGAATAATGTGAATGTCTATTTCTGATGCATAGGAAAGCAGCTGTTCAGTCATCGTTGGTTTACCCCAAAAATGCTTGCGAGTCATAGTGCTTCGACCTAGCACAATCTTGGTAACACCAGATAAACGGGCATATTCTGCAATCTGGTATGGTACATCTTCGCCATAGATAGTCTCAATATTTGCACCAAGCTGTTCCGCTAGTTTTTGATTATCACGTAAGCGTTTTTTGTTTTCTTCCGTTGCGAGTACAAAGTCGGGAGTTTCTACAAACAGTGCTGTGAATTGGCTGTTAAAGGCCTTTGCCATACGTGCAGCTGTTCTTATGATTTTCGCGTTGGAAGGGGCAGAAGACAGACAGGCAAGAATATGCTCATCTGTGTGGAAAACTTTTTTATCCAACAAGTGGACAGACAAGCGTTTTACTCTGTCAGCGCAACGTCTGAGAGCTACTTCGCGCAGCGCAGTTAATTGCTCCATATTCAACATGGAGTCTGGTGTGTTTTTTTCTTGTAAGCGTTCCATTAGTTCCTGTGGTTCAATGTCGATCAATTCCACTTGATCAGCATTGTCAAACACAGAATCTGGAATGCGATCCCATGTTGTGATTCCGGTAATAGAAGCAACCGTATCATGGAGACTTTCAATATTGGCTACATTAACTGTAGTATGAACGTCAATTCCTTGTTCTAGTAGTTCATTTACTTCCTGATAGCGTTTTTTGTGGCGACTATCTATTGTAGTGGAGTGAGCCAATTCATCAATAAGTATTAGTTCGGGTTTCCTTTTCAATGCTTGATCGATATCAAATACATTACTATCATGGGAAGACAACAGTTCGAGTTGATTCAATAGTTCCGAATTATGTTTCAAGGTGTGTGGGGTAATATAACCGACAACAACATCAACGCCAAGATCCTTGGCTGTTAATGCACTTTTCAACATAGCACTTGTTTTTCCAATGCTTTCTGAGTAACTGAAGAAGATTTTAAGTTGCCCCTTTTTAGAAGTTTTCATTATGCTCACCACCTGTTTTTATTAATGATTTTATCATATATATTTATTTTAGCGATGATTTTCTTTCATGAATTTTTCGACTAGTTTTAAGGCGTAACGTCCTGCAGCATATGCTACTATAATTAAAACAATAAGGAATAAATCTTCCATGAAAACACCTCCTATTAACATATTGAAAAATCTAAATATGGAAACATTTCTGAATTGCTTTCTGCTGACCTAAAACTAATATGGACTTACCCTTTCCAAGAATCGTGTCTGGCGAAATATTCATATCGAGTCGTCCATTTTCCTTTATACCTAGAATATTAATATTGTATTTTTTTCGAATATCCAATTGGACAATTGTTTTGCCATTCCATTCATTGGGAATTACCAACTCGAAAATAGAATAATCTTTGTCAAGTTCAATGTAGTCAAGAATTGGATCTGCGGTACAGCGGATAGCTGTCCAAGCTGCCAATTGTTTTTCAGGATAGACTACTTCGTCAGCACCATTTCTTAATAGGAATTTTTCCTGTACTCCTCTAGATGCTCTGGCAATTACTCTTTTAGCTCCGAGTTCTTTTAATAGAGAAGCAGTTTCCAAAGAATTTTGAAAGTTATCGCCGATGGCAACGATACAAGCATCAAAGTTTTCTATTCCCAGAGAAGAAAGGAATTCTTCGTTTGTACTGTCGCCAATCAGGGCATTCGTTACAAAAGGCAGCACAGCATTTACACAATCCTCATTATTATCAATTGCCATGACTTGATGATTCAAGTCAGAGAGTTTCATAGCAATATGCCTGCCGAATCGTCCTAGTCCTATTAACAGTATAGATTTCATATTTACCTCCTTATCCCACGGTTAATTTTTCTTGTGGAAGTCTTGCTGTGTCTCCTCGTTTTCCAGAAAGTGCTGAGAAAATCAGAGTCAACCCACCAACTCTTCCAATATACATCAATAAAATCAAAATGCTTCGAGATACGATTCCTAAACTTGGAGTAATACCTAATGTCAATCCTACAGTACCGACAGCAGAGGCTGTTTCATATAGACAAGTTAAAAGTGGAAGATTTTCGATACTACTAATTACACAGCCTCCAGCAAAAAATAGAATTGCGTACATCATCAAGATGGTTACTGCATGCCGTACAGTATCTTCATTAATTCTACGACCAAAAAATTGTGTATGTTCTTTTCGACGAAATACAGATATTGAGGTGGACAACATCACAGCGATTGTTGTGGTTTTCATACCACCTGCAGTGGAACCAGGAGAACCACCTATGAGCATGAGGAGAATGGTGACAGCTGTACCAACCTCGCTGATCTGTGTTAAGTCTGCGGTATTGAAACCAGCAGTTCGTGTCGTAATTGATTGAAAGAGAGAAGTTAAAATTCTTTCATTCAATGGAACATCTTTGAATTCAAAGAAGAAAAAGTATACGGCAGGAATCAGAATCAATAGTGAAGTAGTTGCTAAGATTATTTTGCTTTGCATTCGATATTTATGAATGTGATGTTTGTTTACTTTAATATCATTCCACGTTACAAATCCAATGCCACCAATTACGATTAGAGCCATGATGACAAAGTTGATAGTTGGATTCCCAACAAAGTGTGTAAGAGAAGAATAGGTTGATTTGATGCCCATCAGATCAAAACCTGCGTTACAAAATGCAGAAATAGAATGGAATACGGAATACCAAAGCCCTCTTATCAATCCAAAATTTTGGTAAAACGATGGAAACATTACTATTGCGCCAAGTAATTCAAAAATGATAGTCATTTTGATGATGAAAGCAGTTAGTTGAACAATGTCTCCAACTTTAGGTGCAGAAATTGCTTCTTGCATAGTGCTGCGTTGCTTCAAAGTGATTTGCTTGCCAGACAGAGCAGAAATTGCCATGGAAACAGTAACAACTCCCATACCACCAATTTGGATTAAAGAAATGATAATTATATGACCAAAGGTAGTCCAATATGTAGCGGTGTCCTGTACAACTAAGCCAGTAACACAAACAGCGGATGTTGCAGTGAATAGTGCGTCCGAGAAGAGTGCACCTTGTCCGTTTTGTGTGGCAAAAGGAAGCATTAACAAAAAAGTACCTAAGAGGATTAAAATAGCAAATCCGAGAATGATAATTTGTGATGAAGATAATTGTTTCTCTATTTTCCTCATGTGCATACCTCATCTTTATTTTTCTTAATTTAAGTATCACACATAAGGTATGAAATGTGTATTAGTGTCATTTTGGTGATATTAAATTTGTATTAAGATAAAAAAGAAGCCTACAAAGGTTGTAGACTTCTTTTGGAAAATTGTTTTATTCTGAGTAAACGATTTCTCCGCCACAGATTGTGTAAATAACTTTACCTGTCAATTCTGTTCCTGTAAATGGAGTATTATTTGATTTTGAAAGTACTTCACCTGGTACCCATGTCTTATCTGGATCAAATACCACAAAGTCAGCTGGTGCATTTACTTCAATACTTCCACCTGGAAGTTTGTAGAGTGCTGCTGGATTTGAAGTCATCTTTTCTAATAATTCCATCATTGTGAGATGGCCTGGTTTAACAAGGGATGTAATACCAAGAGCAAGAGATGTTTCAAGGCCGATGATGCCGCTTGGAGCTTTCCACATTGGCTCTGTCGATTTTTCTTTTTCGCTATGTGGAGCATGATCTGTTGCGATCAAGTCAATTGTATTGTCCTTGAGACCAGCAATAATTGCAAGACGGTCCTTTTCTTCGCGAAGTGGAGGATTCATCTTTGCAAGACTACCGTGTTTTAATACAGCCTCATCTGTGAGTGTAAAGTGATGAGGAGTTGCCTCTGCATGCACTTTTGCTCCCATAGCTTTTGCATTACGTACAAGTTCTACAGAGATACCGGAACTGATATGCTGGATGACAACATCAGCACCAGAACGAAGTGCGAGCATACAGTCTCTGGCTACCATAGATTCTTCTGCAATAGAAGGAGAACCGTAGATACCAAGTACGTCGGATGCAACACCGTGATTGATACCATTTTGTGCAATAAATGTAGGATCTTCTTCGTGAAGGCTGATTGGCATATCAAGTTCAGCAGCTTTCTTCATAGCTTCAAAACAGATGGCTGCGTCTGTAATTGGAATACCATCGTCTGTAAAGCCACATGCACCTGCTTCTGCAAGTTCTTCCATAGAAGTCAGTTCTTTTCCGCTAAATCCAGGTGTTACTGCAACGGCTTGATAGATGCGGATTCTTTCTTCTTTTGCTCGTTCCAAAATATCTGTCAATGTCTCCACAGAATCTACGATAGGTTTTGTATTTGCCATGCAGATAACGGAAGTGAAACCTCCTTTTGCTGATGCAAGTGCACCTGTGTGAAGGTCTTCTTTATAAGTAAATCCAGGATCACGGAAATGAATATGTGTATCGATAAGCCCTGGAGCGATGATAAGTCCGTCGATATCTAATATTGTTTCGTCTGCTTCCGCTGCGAGAATTCCGATTTCTTTGATGATCCCATCTTCTACGCGGATGTCAGCATGTAATGATTCGTTTGTACGAGGATTCATGATGAATCCATTCTTTATAAGCATTGCTATTCTCCTCCAAAATGAATAAAATATAAGATAAGTATAGAAGAATTTGAAGAGTACTGTCAAGGAAAAGAGGGCGTATATGTATCTGGTATCTATATATTTTGATGAGAAAACAAACCGCAGAATACAAGGTTTCATAAATAAAGTTGCAGAGGTCAGTGGGAATCATTTTATGTTGGATGGAAAAGTGCCTCCGCATATCACAGTGTCGGCGTTTGAAACAAAGAATGAAGAAAATACGGCAGAACTCCTGAAAGAGGCAGTAAAGAAACTTGAAAGAGGGACTCTTCAGTGGGCGAGTGTGGGACAATTCTTCCCATATGTGATCTATGCTGCACCTGTATTAAATGAATATCTTCATGATATGTCTACATGTATTTACGATGTACTGTCAGAAGTCAAAGAAGTAGAAATCAGTCCATACTATCGACCATTCCAGTGGTTGCCACATACAACTCTCGGGAAGAAACTTTCCCAAGAAGAGATGCGCCTGGCTTTTGAGACATTGCAGACAAGCTTTGGCATGTTTAGCGGAGAAGTTGTAAAAATTGGTCTTGCAAAGACGAATCCATACAGAGAAATTATAAATTTTGATTTATAGTTGATAGAAATAGAAGGTTAAAGCGTCTTATTTATTAGAAAAAGATAACCTGTTCGCGCGAAAAGAGGTACATAAGATGGAAGATAATAAGATTATAGAATTATACTTTCAGAGAGATGACAATGCAATCAAAGAGACAGACAAAAAATACGGGGCGTACTGTGCTGTTGTGGCAAATAATATACTTGCTGATACTCGTGATACGGAGGAATGTGTCAGTGACACATGGCTTCGCGCGTGGAATTCTATGCCACCGCAGAGACCATCCTATCTTCGGCTGTTTTTGGGAAAGATTACAAGAAATCTTGCTTTGGATGTAGTTAAGAGACAGTCTCGAAAGAAACGAGGTTCAGGGGAGTATGAACTGGTATTAGATGAACTCCGAGAAGTATCTGATACAGGGTATCGGGTAGAAGAGCAGATTGAAAAGAAGGAACTGGTAAAATGTATTAATACATTTTTGTGGACATTACCTGAGCGGGATTGTAACATTTTCCTGCGAAGATACTTTTATTTTGAATCAACAAAGCAGATTGCAAATCTCTATGAAATGAAGGAAAGTAACGTTTTAGGTGTGCTTTCACGAACAAGACACAAACTGCGTATGTATTTGGTTCAGGAGGGATATTGGGTATGAGAACAGAAGATTTGATTGATGTAATGAACGAGGTAGATGACGAGTTGCTGCAACGTTCCGAAAAAATAAAAAAGAAAA
>JAZQMU010000144.1:0-6643 GCA_045543595.1 Faecalimonas sp. | reverse complement strand
TCTAAAATCATGCCAAACAATCCAGTCATAAATGAAATTACAATCAGAAAAAGAAGTCCCCAGCGCTTTGCGTTTAATTTCTTTCTATAAACGAATGTATGTACCATGCTAAGAAGTAAGAATACAGGAGACGCTAACTTATGAATGTGAACGCCAGTTAGTGGAACCATGATTGTTAAAAGGAAACTGATAAATAAACCGTAATTTAATGTTTTTTTCATTATCTAACAACCTCACTAACTGGAATTGTTTTTACTCCAAAGAAGAAGTAACAGATATGGAATAACCATACAAAACTGAGAACAACACAACCTACCATAATTCCCTTTGCGCCCATCATGATAAATCCAATACTCATAAGAAGAGTTACTGTAATCATGATACGAATTTTTGTTTTCCATGTCATACCACGTCCGGCAACAAAATCTGCAAGATTATCTTTGTAAAGTTTTGTATTCGTAAACCATGTATGCATTTTTTCAGAACTTTTTGCAAAGCTGACAGTAGCCAGCATTAAAAATGGGAATGCAGGAAGCATTGGCACGACAGCACCCACCGCACCGAGCGCCACTCCAATAAATCCAAGTGTAATCCAAAGTAATTTCTTAATGTTCATTTATGTTCTCCAATCGTCTTTTTTCTTTTTTCCTTTCTATCACATGGCGAATTACCATAATCGGATGATAGAAGATCATCCTTGGTCCTGAAAATCTCATGACCTCACGAATTTTTTCACGCATATCCTTTTTATAACAGTGGACTTTACAGTTGGAACAAAAGGTCTTTGCTTCCATAAAAGGACACTTGTCTGCTCGAAGTATTGCATATTCGTGAAGAGCCTGGCACTCTGGACATAATCCAGTTTTCATACCATGTTTCTTTTTGCAATAGATTCGAATCATAAGAGCAACAATCTCTTTTTCTTGTTCGCGCTTATTTTGCACATTGCTCATACATTCGACCTCCCTCTACACGATATACTCGATCCGCAATCGCCATTGTAGATTCACGATGAGATACAAGGATGATGCTCTTTTTATGTTTTTGTTCTTTTAAAGCTTTTAAAATAATCCCTTCATTGATACTGTCAACATTGCTAGTCGGTTCATCAAGCAAAATAAGTTCGCTACCGCGCAAAAATGCTCTGGCAAGTCCAATACGTTGTTTTTCACCTGCTGAAAGATTATCACCTAGAGCACCGACTCTAGATTGATATCCATCCGGAAGTGAGAGAATAAAATCGTGGACGGAAGCCATCTTACATGCTTGCTCTAATTCTTTCTGTGTTGCAGTTGGACGCGCAATACGTAAATTATCTTCAATTGTTTCATCAAAAAGATAGGTAACCTGACTTACCATTGTTACGTTATCAAGCAGATTTTCACTGTTGACGTTATCAATATCTGTCCCATTGTAACAAATTTGGCCTTTCTCTTTTTTCCAAAAGCGAAGAAGAAGCTTTAAGAATGTAGATTTTCCGCAACCAGATTCTCCGATGATTCCGATGATTTCTCCTTTCTCTGCGTGCATACAAATGTCAGAAAGAATATTTATATCACCATCGTAAGAGAAAGAGAGATTTTTCACGTTAAGATTTTCAAAATCAAGGAATTCTCCATTTTTGACAGGTGTAACAGCGGGTGTTTCCGTCAAAAGATTCAATACACGATCCCCAGCAGCAAATGTCTGTGTAAGGTTTCCAGGCAATGCAGAAATTGCAATTACCGGTCCAAAAGAACCAAATACCGCAACTACACCAATTATCATTTTCCCCATCGAAAGGACGTCTTTTGTCACTAACAAGATTCCAACAGAAAGTGTAATAATAATAAAAGTAGAAACGCAAAGTTCTGTGGCCGCAGAGGCTTTTGTAATATCGTTTTTCATTTTTTTTGTTTCTGATAAAAGAACATCAGAACGATTGTTCACTTCTTTTTCTCGTTCTTTGCCGGCATTGTTCAGCACGATGTCCTTAATACCTTTGATGCTATCAAGAAAATATGCGTTAAAGGCGGCGAATTCTGCTCGATAACGAACACCTGACGCTTTCAATTTTCCAGAAGCAATCATCGGAATGATAATTCCGACTGTAATAAAACCAACAAGGGCAACCAAAGCAAGCCACCAACTAGACATTGTTCCCACAAAACCAATCACACATGCAGAAACAAGTACAGCAATGCAGATTGGAGAAATTGTGTGAGCATAGAATACTTCTAATGTTTCAATATCTGAAGTAATCATTGCAATAATCGACCCTTTTTGTTTGCTTTCCAGCTTTGCCGGACAGAGTACACGAAGCGCCTTGAAAATCTTATCTCTAAGAACAGCTAATAAGCGGAAGGCAATATAGTGATTACTGTATTGTTCAAAATAACGAAGTATCCCTCGAAGAACACCACAGGCAATAGCCAGAAAAATAATTGCATCATATGAAAGAGCAATGCCTTCACCTAAAGCTTTTGCAATTCCCACAGCACCCATTAAAGTTACGCCCATGGCGCAGATGAATCCAACAGAGCCATTGATAACAGCAAGTATCATGATATAGGCAAGACTTCCTAAAAGAGTAATCAAACTTGCCATTATTTTTAATTCACTTCTTCGGAGATTTTGTTTCTTATTCATATTTTCTTCCCTCCGCATAGCTTTCTTCTAATTCTTTTTGGGCAGTGTAAAGTTTTGCATAACCACCCTGTTTTCCCATGAGTTCCAAGTGCGTACCCGTTTCTTTGATTTCACCTGATTCCATATAATAAATCAGATTAGAAGGTACCACATTGGCAAGACGATGGGAAATTACAATTACCGCCTTGGTTTTTGAAAGTTCCTTGATATTATTCATAATAATGGCTTCGCTTTCAATGTCGATGTTACCTGTAGCCTCATCGTATATATAAATGTATTTATTTGGAACAAGGTTAACCGCTAATGCCAAACGTTGTTTCTGACCACCTGAAACATTTGCTGCATCTTCAGTAATTACTCTTTCAAGACCGCCGTTATTTCGAATAAAATCAGCAAGATTCACTTTTTCAAGTGCCTCATAAATTTCTTCGTCAGATACGTTTTTGTTAGATAACATAAAATTTTGTCGGACTGTATCATTAAAAATGTATGTGTTATAACTAACAACTGCCAAATGAGAGTAGTAACTTTCACGCGAAAGACTATCTATCGATTTTTCTCCTACTATGACTTGACCCGATTTCGGGCGAAAAGCACCAAACAACATATTTACTACTGTAGATTTACCACAACCAGATTCTCCAACTATCGAAGTCATACCAGCTGTTGGAATTTCCATAGATACATTTTTTAATACGTCACGTTTGTCATCATACGAGAAGCTAACATTTTCTAATTTTAATGTTGTATCAGTTACATCTTCATTCCCCCATACAGGATCAGGTTGTTCTAATAATGACCAAATTTTATTCCCTGCACTCACACCATTCATTGCAATGTGGAAGGCTGAGCCCAAAGCACGTAACGGTAAGAAAAAATCAACAGCTACTAAGATAAGAAACAGGGCAGCAAATGGAGAAAACCCGCGATTTACAACTCCAAGTATTGCAAAAGCGATTCCAATACCTGCTCCGCCATATGCAACTAAATCCATAATGGTTGTACTTGCAAGCTGCATCACAAGTACCTTCATAGTAATCTTACGGAATTCTTCACTAGTCTCGTTCATCTTGATATGCTGAGCCGCGTCAGCATTAAAAATTTTCAATTCTTTAAGTCCTTGTACACTGTCTAGGAAAGTGTCTCCCATAGAAGTGTATTTTCCCCAATATTTTGCAAAAATCTTTTTCGCATATTTCGATACAGCTATAATCGAAACTGGAATAAGTGGAACACAAGCTAAAAGTACAAGAGCTACGCGCCAATCAATCCAAACCGTAAGTGCAAAGAGGATTACAGGGGATATCATTGCATAAAAAAGCTGAGGAATATAAGAAGAGTAATATAAGTCAAGTTGTTCAACGCCTTCCATAGAAACTTGAGTTAACCCAGCCATACTCATACCATCTGTAGAACGTACACCCAGCTTTACAATTTTGTTATAAACTTTTTCTCTAAGTTCTTTCTTTGCATTTCTGCCGAGTATATCTTTTAAATCTCCCACTAATCTAGAAGTAATGTACCGAACAATCATTCCCAGAAAAGCAATCAAAGCAGGCCATAAGAAGATAATCGCGCCACCACTATGCATATCATATTCTGTTGCCAGCTGAATCGTGTAACAGATACAAGCAGTAATTGTAATATTTGCAAATAGTCCAACAATCATCAATGCGACTACATAAAAAATATATTTTTTGTTATTTCCTAATAATTCCAATAGTTTTTTATCAATCAAGAATAAGTCCCCCTTACGTCCAAAGCGATTAGTTGCAACTAACCGCGAGTCATAAATAAAAGCGACTTGGTTAGTCGCTTCTAACTTCAATGGAAGTATAAATAATTTTATATAATTTGTCAATATGCCAAATACGATTTTCCCTCAAATATTGTATGACAAATTTTAGCAATACCATAGTTCTCTTTCTAAACAAATACAAAAACCTCCCAGGACAAATGTCCTGAGAGGTCGTGAAACGTCTTGAGTCGTATAAACCTGTATATCCTCGAACGAATTCCTAACGTTTTGAGAACTGCAATTATCTCTTGGGCAACCGAAAAACCTTGATTTTATGCGGTTTTTGCTGAGTTTAAGAAGTGAAATGTTGCAAACGTGTTACAAACCCAAAACTTCTCATTACTCTTCACCACACCTCATTGCTATATACAAAAAATTACTTACCTTTTCTTTTATCTTTTATAGTAGCCACTAACACTAATAACAGAGACATTGATATTGTTCCGACAACCACCCCTGCACCAATAGCATCAATCACTTTTTGGATTTTAATTGCATTTTCATTCGATGATACAGTTATCACAATAAATACCAAACATATAAAACCAGTAATCTTGACTGACTTTTTAATTTTACGAAAGTTTTTAGTAATATCTTTCCATATTGCATTTAAAGATTTGTCCGCATATATACTAGAAATTGGTATATATGCACCAATCAAAACACTTACTGAACAACTTATCAATATTGCATATTCAATTTCTGCATTATCCCATCCCATAATCAGGCTAGATAAAATAACTCCAATTACAGAAAATAAATGGCAAAAATTTTTATCATTTACTGATAAAACAGGAGTTGTTCCTGCAATAATCAAATATACTTTTTCCGTCATTATCCACGAAATCACCAAGTACATCGCACACATAAACGTCCCAACTAACATGTTACTAGTAACAAACGTTATATATGTATAAAATAATGTCAAAACATACGTCAACATTGTAAATATAAATGCACAAAATACCTCTTTGCCTTTATTTCCATATTTCCCGCAAAATTGTTCGACATATTTACCACAAAATATCATAAAAAGCACCAAAGCATAAATGCCAATTAATCCCATCCAAAACATGTTTCTTCTCCTCGTATGCGGCTCCCTTTCCATCCATAAACCTATGTTTTCTACTTATTATTGCGCTTTATAGTTTTTCATGGATTCAATTAATTTCCATATATTGCAACCAATATTTTCTACTAATCCCATTTCATCTGTTTCAAACTCTTTCGCCCTAAGAATTGCCACATCAATATTTTGCAAATAGTTTTTCTTGAAATTTATTCCACTTTTTCCATGATGCGCTTTTAATGATACTTCTTTACTAACAAACGTATGGCTGTCCGATACTTTTTTGTTCTCCTGTAACTCTGACATTTTATCAGCATATTCTTTTTTTACATCTGACAAATGTAACAGCAACCAAAATTCAAAACATGGATTGACGATATAGCATGAATAATTTTTTTCTCTACAATATTCTATGCATTCTAACATATTTATTTCCGAATGCGTTTGCATATCTCTATCTATTAATATTCCAAACTCATCCAAACTACTATTATATTTTTGCAAATATTTTCTATAATTTATATCATATCCAATCTTTAATAAATCAGTTATAAACAGATTTTTTTGTTTTTTCGTAATACCTTCGGCACCATTCAGAAATTTTTGAATAAATTCAACCCCATATTTTTCTACAAATTCTTCAGGAATATCTGGCACTAATGTTTCTTTTCCAGTTTCTCTTAATCTTAAGTATTCTTCCAATAATTCAACAACTTGTTGTGGCGCACTATTAGTATCTTTTCGTCTTCTATTAAGCACCTCAACATCCACAACTGCATTTATCCCCAATTGTCTTCTATTTGCAGAAACGCCTTCAAAATATTCTTTTTCAGTCGCATTTCCTTCCACCGATAAAAAATATATTTTTTGAGGTTTAATTTTTTCTTCTTCCTCTTCTCTCTGAAAAGCATTGGAACTAAGTCTATACTTATTCTTCATACAAATCCTCCAACACATAACTATCGTCAAATATTGGAGTCCGTACACTATGATGTGCGTGCTTTGCTTATAAAGCTTGCCGACCGCCTGCATAATATGCGCACCATTTCGTTCATGCCGGAACGCAAGCAGCGCGAAAAAGCGCTGGAAACGATGGAAATTTATGCGCCGATCGCGCATCGCCTCGGCATGCAGCGTGTCAAGTGGGA
>JAZQMU010000143.1:0-19188 GCA_045543595.1 Faecalimonas sp. | reverse complement strand
CAAATGTAAAAGGAAAATACATTGCAATTTGTCAAGGTGATGATTATTGGATTGATGAAAATAAACTGCAAAAACAAGTTGATTTTATGGAAGAAAACAAGGGATATTCAGCTTGCGTACATAATACAATGCTGTATGATATGCGAACAAACGAAGAAAGAGTTATGTTTGCAGATCATGACAAGAACCTCACGTTGCAAGATGTGATTCGTGGTGGGTCGAAAGTATATCATACAAGTTCAGTAATGTATAGAAGAGAATATGCATTTAATCGACCGGATTATATAAGCGCTCTCAAAGGAGTAGGTGATTATCCACTGAGCATTTTCCTTGCTACGCAAGGAGATATAAAATATTTTAAAGATGTAATGTCTGTGTATCGCTATAATGTGAGTGGATCTTGGACTGAGCGACAGGGAATGGAATTAAATTCGCATAGGAATAGATGCGAGCAATCTATAACAATGTTGGAAATGGCAAAAGAGGTCAATGACATAAAGTATGCACCGATTTTTGATGAAGCAATTTCCAGATGTAAATATAAAGTGGATTTATATGATCATGGATATAAGGTGTTGTTAAATAAACAATATAGACAATTTTTTAAAGAAGAAAGTTTAAAATCAAAATTGAAATTTTTATTGGAAAGATATATGCCAAGTCTATATAAAGTATATAGACGTATCAAGAGAGAAAGCAACTAACGATGTAGGTGAATGGGGTAGGATATGGATAGAGAAACATTACGAAAAATACAGTTGGCCCAATTAGAAATATCAAAAGAAATCAGAAGGGTATGTGAGGAAAATGACATCAAGTATTTTTTGGATTCGGGAACTTTGATTGGTGCTGTGCGCCATAAGGGATTTATCCCATGGGATGATGACATGGATATCGGAATGTTACGTGAAGATTATGAAAAATTTCTTGTGATTGCCCCAAAATCATTAAGTGCGGAGTATTTTTTGCAGACATGGGATTCAGACGAAGGATATCATTTGCCATTTGCAAAGGTTCGTAAATTGGGGACAAGATATGTGGAAGCTATTTCTGAAAAAACTGCTTCTCATAAAGAATTATATGTAGATATATTGCCATATGATGCATTGCCAAATGATAAAGAAGAAAGAGCAAAAGTACAAAGGGGTATTTATAACAATTACAATACACTAGCAATGAAGTGTGGTGTTTCTCCATGGGTTAGACACAAAGGTATCATTAAAAAGGCTTTGGTATTTATTAAATACCTTCCTTATGCCGTTTTAGGATGTTTAAAAGATAGAGAAACCATCAAGAGGAAATATACGCAGTACATGACTTGTTTCAACAATAATGAAAATGTCAAATATGTTTACGAGCAATGGGGTGCAACTTGCGGAAAACATCCAATTCCTGTTCAGTGTTTTGAGCAATGTGTAGATTTAGTTTTTGAAGGAGAATTGTTCAAATGCCCAGCAGACTATGATACTGTTTTGAGATCAGTTTATGGGGATTACATGAAATTACCGCCAGAAGATCAAAGAGAAAACAGACATCAGATTATTGAGTTGAAATTATAGTTGATGAAAGGAACGAGGAAATGTTAAGAAAAAAGGAATTTGAAGTATTAAGATTTTTGTGTGAAAATCCTGGAAGTGCGGAAGAAAATGTCATCAGTGACAGTTTAAAACTTTCAACAAAAGAAGTGACAGAAGTTATGAACTTTCTTTCTGAAAAACAATATATAGATGAAAATAAGCATATTACATCTCAAGGTATGGAAGTAATGGAGCCATACAGGGTAAAAAATGCAATTATCCTTGCGGCAGGAATGAGTACTAGATTTGTTCCAGTATCTTATGAGTTACCAAAGGGATTGATTTCCGTAAAAGGCGATATCATGACTGAACGATTGATCGAGCAGCTACATGAAGCAGGCGTTCGAGAAGTTGTACTTGTTGTAGGTTACATGATGGAAAAATTCTTCTATTTAAGAAATAAATACAACGTCAAATTGGTGGTGAACAACGAATTTGCGACAAAGAATACGCACTCAAGTATTTATGCAGCGCGTGATTATCTGAGCAATACATATATTTGTTGTGCAGATAACTATTATCCGAAAAACATGTTCCATCAGTATGAATACAGTGCGTTTTATTGTTCGGTTTATCTGCCAGGCATTAGCTATGTAGAAAGAGCCTTTACTTATGATGATGAGGGTTTGATTGTAGATACAAACAAACCGTCAAATAATCAATGGATTATGTATGGTCATGCTTATTATGACAATAATTTTACAGAAAAATTCAAGCCAATTTTGGAGAATTATTATGGAAGACCAGGTGTCGAAAATATGTATTGGGAAAATATTTATGCAGAAAATGTAGATAAATTGCCAATGTATATCAACAAATGCACATCGGAAGATATTCTCGAGTTTGACAGTATGGAAGAATTGAAAGTTTTTGATCCGGATTATATTGCAAATAACCGAGTGAAGGTGTTTGAAAATATATGTCGTATTTTGTGTTGTGATGTTTCGGATATTAAAGATATTGTACAGGTGAAAAAAGGATTAAACAATCGTTCATTTAAATTCTTGTGCAATGGTGAGTATTATATCTATCGTCACCCGGGAACAAATGCTTCTAACGTTATTGATAGAAAAAAAGAAGCGATAGCTTTGCGCACAGCTAAGAGAGTGAAAGTGGATGAAACATTACTTTACATCGACGAGGTGGAAGGATGGAAGATTTCTAAGTTTATCGAAACAAAAGAAGAGTTCGACTTTTCAAATATGAAACATATCGAATTATTGGCTGGAAGTATTAAAAAGCTACATGATTCAGATGTGAAAGTTGGCTTCAGTTTTGATTATAGTGAAGAAGCAGATAAATTAATCAATATTGTAAAACATATTGATGGTCTAGCTTATCGCGAACTGATGAATACAAAAGAAATGATGCATCCAGTATTAGATTTCTTGAAGAGAGATCCTTGGAAAGTGACATTGTGTCATAATGATATATATGAGCCAAATCTTTTATTGGAAGAAGATAAGTTACATATTATTGATTGGGAATTTGCCGGCGATTCAGATGTTGGATATGATATCTGTAAGTTGTTTTCTGTGCATAATCCGAAATACAATGAAGTTGATAAGTATTTGGAATGTTATTATGGAAGAAAAACAACCGATTTGGAAAAAATGCATTTATTTGCATGTGCGGCAGTTATTTATTACTATTGGTTTGTTTGGGGCGTATATGTGAGCAAAATTGGAGGACAAGTGTCAGAGTACATGATGGTTTGGTATGATAAACTCAATCAATTTTGTGAAGAGGTCAAAAATAGATTGGAGGAAAAATAGTATGGAAATTAAAATTGCTATTGGTTTAGGGGCTTGGTTTATTTTAGCTGGTATTGTTTCGACAATAGGGGTGTTTAGAAGTTTTAAAAAAGGAGAATAACAAGCGATGAATATATATTTTATAGGTATGCTAATCACTATGTTTGCGTATATAGTGGTTGGAGCCTGGATTAGTAAAAGTGTAAAAACTGCAAATGATTTTTATGTGGCA
This sequence comes from Faecalimonas sp., assembly GCA_045543595.1. GTDB lineage: Bacteria > Bacillota > Clostridia > Lachnospirales > Lachnospiraceae > Faecalimonas. The sequence continues at coordinate 15,625 of JAZQMU010000143.1, read as the reverse complement.
GGCCGTAATACACCAGCATATTTGATTACAGGATCTTTAGTGGCATCCTTTATCGGTGTTGGTCTCTTCATGGGTGATGTTGGAGAGGCGTACAGTGGTTTCTTTGCTCCAATCATGGTAGCAGTAGGTATATTGTCGGTTGGGTATATTGTTGGTTCTGTGTATTTTGGAAGATACTTACGCAGAAGTAACGCAGTGACTATTCCACAGTTTTTTGGCAAACGTTTTGATTCGCCAGCAATGAAGTACCTTGCGACAATAACAAGTATTTTTATAATGTTAGTCTATAGCTTGTCAGGTGTGCAGGGGGTTGGAACTTTGATGCATGTTGTGACAGGTGTTGATTATAAGTTATGTATTATCTTGGTTGTAATTTCTTTTACAGTAATTACAGTTTTTTCAGGAGCAAAAGGCGTTCTTATTACAGATACAATTATGTTTGCTGTTTTCTCTGTTGCAACCATTATTGGAGCAATTTTTGTTGCCGAAAGAGCAGGCGGATGGTTGCCTACTGTTACAGAAATGGCGAATTATGATGTGATTCCAGGAATCTTGTCTGGTAGTGGAAATCTGGATTATTTTTACCCAACAGGAACAGAAAATATGATCTGGGCAGTAGGATACGGAATTGCATGGATGTCTGTGCTTATGGTAGCTCCATGGCAGTCAAGCAGATATTTGATGGCTAAAAATGAGCATGCAGTAATCCGTTCAAGTATTGTTGCGTCAGTAGCTGTATTTTTAATCGAGTTTTTAATGTGCATGGCAGGTGTATTCTGTAATAAATTGAATCCTGGAATGGAGGCGCCATCTCACGCTTTGATTTGGGCTTCAATGAATGCGATGCCGACAATTTTGGGAATCGTCGTTTTGTCAGGTGTTTTGGCAGCAGGTATTTCTTCAGCTACTACATTTTTATCTTTAATTGGTTCTAATATTACAAACGATATTATGAATGTAAAATCAGAAAAGAAAAAAGTGTTATATGGAAGACTTGTGATCTTAGTGGTAGCTGTGATTATTTGCTTGTTATGTGTATACAATCCACCACAAATCTTTTGGATCACTTATTTAGGTGCAACAATTGTTTCTTGTTCATGGCTTCCAGTAGCTATTGCTAGTGTTTGGAGTAAACGTGTGACAAAGACAGGTGCTTTCTGGGGAATGTTGGTTGGATTTTTAGTAAGTGCATCAATGAAGATTTTCATTTCTGTAAAAGGTATATCAGTACCGATTTATTTTGATCCTTTCTTTGTGGGTATGGCAGCAGGAATTATTGCATTGGTAATTGGTTCAGCATTAACAAAAGTTTCGGAAAAGGAAAAAGAAGAAAGAGAATTGTTGTTTATTATGCCTGAATCAGAAAAAGATCCAAAGGAAATGAAAAAGACAAAGATTATGATTATGATGACTATCCCGATGGGTGTTTTGGTAACAGTAGCGTTATTAGTATTATGGGTTATCCCATATTTAAATGGATTGGGATAGAAACTGAGAAAAGGATATGAAAGTGTAATGATGAAAGAAAGTAGTTCAAAAATTGCGAATGGTCTATTTTGGAAATTATTCGAACGATTTAGTGTTTATGGAGTACAGTTTGTGTTACAGATAGTACTTGCAAGATTGCTTACTCCAGAACATTATGGAACATTGTCTATGATGTTGATTTTTACAGCACTTGCGAACATTTTCATTCAGAATGGATTTAGTACAGCACTTATACAAAACAAAGATGTTGAGGAAGATGATTATTCATCTGTATTTTGGGTTTCGTTTGGAATTGCTACAATTTTGTATATCATTTTGTATGTATCGACCCCTCTTATCGCTAAATTTTATGAGATGCCAGAAATAATTGTTCCATTTAGGGTACTTACATTAATGCTGTTCCCAGGAGCATTTAACTCAGTTCAGTTAGCAAAAGCTAGTCGACATATGGAATTTAAGAAGATATTCAAAAGTAATGTAATGGGTATTTTCGTTTCCGGAGTAGTTGGAATCGCTTGTGCATACATGGGTGCAGGGCTGTGGGCACTGGTTATTCAAAATTTACTGAATGTAGTAACAGCATGTATTGTTATGCGTATTACAGTTAAGTGGGATTTGAGAATTGTCTGTAACCTGAAGCGTGTAAAAGTATTATTTTCATTTGGTTGGAAACTGTTAGTATCAGGTTTGATCGATACACTTTATCAAGATATCAGAAGTCTTGTGATTGGTAAAAAGTACAACAGTGGCATGTTGGGATACTACAATCGTGGGAAGCAGTTCCCACAGTTAGTTATCAATGCGATCAACGGTGCGGTGCAAAGTGTTTTGTTACCAGCTATGTCTGCAGAACAAGATGATAAAAAGCAAGTTAAAGCTATCATGCGTAATTCCATTATGATCAGTGCATATATCATTTTCCCAATGATGGCAGGATTGGCAGGGGTGGCAAAACCATTGGTATTACTCCTACTTACAGAGAAATGGTTACCATGTGTTCCATTTTTACAAATCTACTGTTTTACATTTGCATTTTATCCTGTTCATACGAGCAATTTGCAGGCAATTAATGCAGTTGGAAGAAGTGATTGGTTTTTACGCTTAGAAATCATCAAAAAGTCATATGGTCTTGCAGCGTTGGCAATTGCCGTATTTTGTTTTGATTCCCCAATTGCAATCGCAATGACGGGTGTGTTTACAACAATTATCAGCTGCTTTGTAAATTCGTATCCAAACAAGAAACTGATTGGCTATTCGTATATTGAACAGATGAAAGATATTTTACCTTCGTTTGCTACTTCAATAATTATGTTACTAGCTGTTTTATTAGTACAGAATCTAGGATTAGGAGTTGTAGTCACATTATTATTACAGATTGTTGTTGGCGTTGTTGTTTACGTAGGAATTTCTTATGTGACTAAGATTGAACCATTTTTGATGTTGTTGAAAATGCTTAAGCAGTTTACGAAAAACAGATGATAAATATGAGGAACTAATTATGTTAAAAAATAAAACGATTTTACTTTTGGGAGGATCTGCACAACAAGTTGTAGCAATAAAGACTGCGAAAAGATTGGGTTACAGAACCGTTTTATGTGATTTTTTGTCAGACAATCCAGGCCAATATGAAGCTGATAAATTTTATTTGGTAAGTACTACAGATAAAGAGGCTGTGTTAGAAGTAGCAAAAGAGGAAGCTATTGATGGAATCATTGCTTATGCATCAGATCCAGCAGCACCAACAGCAGCGTATGTGGCTGAAAAGATGAATTTGCCAGGAAATCCATATCAATCCGTTGCGATTCTTTGTAATAAAGATCAATTCCGAACATTCTTGAGTGACAATTGTTTGAATGCACCAGTGGCACAAGGATATTCAGAGCTATCTGAGGCTTTGGCCGATAAGGATAGGTTCCGATTACCAGTTATTATCAAACCAGTAGATTCTTCAGGAAGTAAAGGTGCTACTGTTTTAAGAAGCTGGGACGAGATGGAATCAGCTTTGGAATTTGCATTTTCGTTCTCGAGAAGTAAAAGAGTAATTGTTGAAGAATATATTGAGAAAAAACATAAATATCTGATTGGCGGAGACATCTTTATCCAAGATGGGAAAGTGATTTTGTGGGGCTTATTAAACTGCCACAGAGACGCCAGAGTCAATGGGCTTGTTCCAGTAGGGAAAAGTTACCCAGTTGAGTTAGAAGAAAATGATTATAGGAATGTACAGGAAACTTTGCAGACAATGGTAGATAAACTTCAAATTAAGAATGGAGCTATGAATGTAGAGTTAATTGCAGATAAAAATGATAGGGTGTGGCCAATAGATGTTGGTCCAAGGAATGGCGGCAATATGATACCAGATTTATTAGGCATGATTTTTGGTGTTGATGTTGTTGAGATGTCCGTAAAGATTGCAATGGGCGAAAGTGTGGAAAATAGTATCGAGGAAGGAATTCCTTATTATGCAACGCACAATTTGCATTCTGTTGCAAATGGAATCTTTAAGGAAATAAGATTTTCAGAAGAAATAGAAAAAAATATTGTTCAAAAGAGTGTTTATAAAAATCCGGGAGATTCCGTGGAATATTTCGATAATGCTTCCAAAGCATTAGGGATAGTTTTCTTGAAGTTTGAAAACGAAGAAGAGATGAAGCAGAAGCTTTCAGAAATCGAGAACCATATTGAAATAGTACTTGATTAACGAATGGAGAGTATGTGTATGAGAGAAATTGGCGGATATATTGAACTTGATAAATATAATCTACCAATGTTGCATGAAGGTGCAATTACCCTCAATTGTGGAAGAAATTGTCTTGCATATTTGATTGAGGCTAAAAAGATTAGGAAATTAGTTCTTCCATATTTTTTATGTGATTCCGTAAAGAATTTATGTGAAAAATATGATGTTAGCACAAGATATTATCATATTAATGAGGAGTTTATTCCACAAGACATCAATCTGGAAAGTGATGAATGGTTATACTTAGTGAATTTTTATGGTCAACTTAGCCAAGAAGTGATAAAGGAATTTTATGATAAATATGGAAAAGTGATTCTGGATAATGCACAGGCGTATTTCCAAATGCCTGTAGATGGAGTGGACACTTTGTATACATGCAGAAAGTTTTTTGGAGTTGCCGACGGAGGAATTCTTTATACACAAGCCAAAATGGAAAATGAATTACCGATAGATGAGTCTTTTGAGCGCATGCATTTTTTGATGGGACGATATGAAAGGACTGCTTCAGAATTTTATTCGGAATATGCGCAAAACAATCGATTATTTGGTGATGAACCGATTAAAAAAATGTCAAAGCTTACGAAGAATCTGTTGCATGGAATTGATTACGAACAAATCAAAGAAATAAGAACAAGGAATTTTCAATATCTGAATACAAAATTAGGAGAATTAAACGGATTGAATTTAAAAAATGTGGAGGGCGCATTTGCTTATCCACTCTTGATTGAAAATGGAGGAGAAGTCAAAAAGAGACTTGCAAAGCTACAGATATATATTCCAACTTTGTGGCCAAATGTATTGCAGGAAGTCAAAGAAGATACGTTGGAGTTTAAGCTGGCGATGAATATTTTACCAATACCAGTAGATCAAAGATACGGAAAAGAAGACATGGATTGTGTTATTCAGGAAATAAAAAAGATATTGGCAGAATAGGAACGATTTAAAGGAGATAATATATGAGAATTACAGTAATAGGGTGTGGGAATGGAGCTTTTGCAACGGCAGCTGATTTGTCAGATAGAGGACATGAGATTACTCTTTTTGTTGGTGAAAATCACAAGAAAAATTTTGAGGCAATAAAAGACAGTAAAACAATTGTTTGTACAGGAATAGGTCCAACTGGACATATAAAAATTCACGAAGTAACATGTGACGTTGAAGTCGCTATGAAAAATCCAGAATTGATCATACCTGTCTTACCAGCATTTGCACATGAGGAAGTGGCTGAACTTATCGCACCATACATTAAAGAAGGAGATCGTATTTTGCTGTCTCCAGGCAGTACAGGTGGTTCGCTTGTGTTTGCCAAAATTTTCAAAGAAAAAGGAACAATGAAAAATGTACGTTTGTCGGAAGTGCATACATTACCATATACAGCGCGTAAAGTAGGAAAAGACGGTGTGAATATATCGTTGATAACAAAGTATATGTATTTCGCCGCATTTCCAGCTATTTACAATCAAGAGATGTATGATTTGATAAAAGAATTATATCCAAACATTCAGTTGGTTGCAGATGTACTAGAGACAAGTATGAATAACGGAAATGCAACAACTCATCCAGCACCAGTTGTATTGAATGCGGGTAAGATTGAATACTATAAAAAGCACTATCATTATAAGGAAGGAATTACACCTTCGGTAGGAAATGTTGTGCAATTAATTGATGATGAAAGAAAAGACATATGTCGTACATTAGGATATAAGGAAGTGGATATAAAAGAGAGACTATTTAAAATGGGATATTGTCCACTAAAGGAGACTGTGTATGAGTGTATTCAAGGCAGTACAGACATTTTTATTCCTTTGGAAGGACCGAACGATTTAAATGGAAGGTATCTTGTGGAAGATGCACCATGTTCTCTTGTAGCAATGGTCAGTATTGCTCGTGCAATCGGGGTGAATACACCATTGATGGAATCCATCGTTCACTTGGCATGCGCTCTCAAGGGGATGAATTACTGGGAATCAGGGCGCACTTTGGAAAAAATGGGAATAGATAATAAATCAAAAGAAGAGATTGCCAAATATCTTCGTTATGGTTTTGAAAGTTAGAGAAAAACGGAGGGTGAGAACAATGTATGAGGAATTAAAAGGAAAGAAACTACTTATCTTGGGTGGTGTAAAGATGGCGTGCGATTGGGTACGTCGAGCACAACAGATGGGTGTTTATGTATATGTATTAGATTATAATGTGGATAGTCCTGCAAAGGAAGTTGCTGACCAAGGTGTTTTGCTTAATGCAACAGATGTGGATGTGATTGTTGATTTTTGTCGCAAAGAAGGGATTGACGGAGTGACAACAGGTTATGTTGATATTTTAATGCCAGTTTGTTATGAAGTATGTAAACGATTGAATCTTCCATACTATGCAACTGAAGATATGATTAAAGTATCTACAGATAAAGTTTCTTTCAAGGAAATGTGCAATAAGTATGATGTGCCTGTTCCAAAAACATATCATATTACAAAAGACAATTATCTGAGATTAGCACCGACATTGGACTATCCAGTATTTGTTAAACCACTTGATTCAAGCGGATCAAGAGGGGCTGCGGTTTGCTACAATCGTGATCAGTTTGTCAGTCAGTTTGAGCTTGCATTGAGTTTTTCGGCAAAAAAAGAAGTAATCGTTGAAGAATATCTTCAAGGAACTGATTTCATTTTAGATTACATTTTGGTTGATGGAAAAGCATATTTGTTATCAATGTTTGATAGAAAAGTATGCCCAGACAGACCATCAGCAATTAATCATGCCAATTTATTGGTAGCACCATCACATAATATCCAAGGTTATTTAAAGAATATTGAGCCAAGTGTATTGAAAATGTTTGAAGGCATGGGATTTGAAAATGGTCTGATTTTCTTACAAGGCTACATTGATGGTGAAAAGATTACTATTTTTGAAATGGGTTGCAGATTGGGAGGAACATTCCCTAATGTAGACGAGCATTTCGTGGGAATCAATCCAATGGATATGTTAATCCACCACGCATTGACTGGAAAAATGATTGCCCCAGAAGTTTGCAGTAAGTTTAATGCTGACTTTGATGGAAAAGGCGGCGTGGTTAATTTACTTGCAAAAAATAATGGAACGGCTGTAAAGGTGATCGAGGGCTTAGATGAGATTTGCGCGATGCCAGAGGTTGTAAACTGTATTCGTTATATGAGCGTTGGAGATTCATTTGAAGGAAATAGATTTACAGATAAGCCAGTGGCAATTATTTATCTTGCAGCACCAAGCTTAGAAGCATTCAAAGCTGCAGTTAAGAAAATTTATGATACAGTAAAAGTATATGATGAAAATGACGAATCATTACTTCTTCCAGTATATGATGTAGATTTACTCGACAGCAATTTGTATAAATAGAGAAATTCGCAAACCTAGAAGAGAGGAAGGGTTAAGTATGGCAAACATTTTAGTTACACGTTCTTCAATGCCAGATTTCGAAGAGTATTGTGAAGAAATCAAAGATTTGTGGGAAAGCCGTTGGCTTACCAATATGGGTGCAAAACATAAAAAACTACAAAAAGAGTTGGAAGAATATCTTTTGGTAGATAAGGTCGATCTTTATATAAATGGTCATGTTGCTTTAGAGTTGGCATTACAGGCTTTGGAATTAAAAGGTGAAGTTATTACTACACCATTTACATTCGCATCAACAACACAGGCTATTGTAAGAAGTGGTCTGACGCCGGTTTTCTGTGATGTTAATGATGTTGATTTTACTATGGATGTCAACAAAATCGAAGAATTGATCACAGAAAAGACATGTGCGATCATGCCAGTTCATGTGTATGGAAACGTTTGTAATTTGGAAGAGATCGAAAGAATCGCTCAGAAGTATGATCTGAAAGTTATTTACGATGCTGCCCATGCATTTGGAGTGAAATATAAAGGTAGAGGTATTGCTTCTTTTGGGGATATTTCTATGTTCAGTTTCCATGCAACAAAAGTTTTTAACACAATTGAAGGCGGAGCGCTCTGCTTCTCGGGAGAAGGTTTAGAGAAAAAATTACTTCATTTAAAGAATTTTGGAATCAGTGGTCCAGAAGAAGTAGTAGATATAGGAACAAATGCAAAAATGAATGAATTTTGCGCTGCAATGGGGCTTTGTAATTTGAAACATGTGGATGAGGAGATTGCAAAAAGAAAACTTGCAGTAGAAAGATATAGAAGTCATTTGGAAAATGTGGAAGGTATTCAGTTGAGTCCTGTTCAAGACGATGTTCAACCAAATTATGCATATTTCCCTGCATTTTTTGATAAGGAAATATTTGGTGCAGACAGGGATGAAGTGATGGAAGCGTTGGCAGCGCAGGGAATAGGCGCAAGAAAGTATTTTTATCCTTTAACAAATACATTTGCATGTTACGAAGGAAAATATGATCCTCAAGATACTCCAATAGCTTTGGAGTTGAGTCAAAAAGTTTTGACTTTACCGTTATATGCAGACTTGACTGTTGAAGAAGTAGATAGAATTTGTGAGTACATATTGAAGTGTAAAAAATAAGAATGCAAAGGAGAAACATGGTATGAAGGGAATTATTTTAGCAGGTGGCTCGGGAACACGTTTGTATCCATTAACTCGTGTAACATCAAAACAGTTGTTGCCAATCTATGACAAGCCAATGATCTACTACCCATTGTCAACGTTGATGTTAGCAGGTATAAGAGATATTTTAATCATTTCTACACCTACAGATACACCTCGTTTTGAAGAATTATTAGGTGATGGAAGCAGTTTTGGAATTAATTTATCTTACGCCGTTCAACCAAGTCCGGATGGACTCGCACAAGCATTTTTAATCGGGGAAGAGTTCATTGGAGATGATACATGTGCAATGATCTTAGGTGATAATATTTTTTACGGTGGATGGTTTAGTAAAAACCTCTATGAGGCGGTAAACAATGCTAAAAATGGGCAGGCGACGATTTTCGGATATTATGTAAAAGACCCAGAACGTTTTGGTATCGTTGAATTTGACAAGAATAAAAATGTAATTTCCGTAGAAGAGAAGCCGGAAAATCCGAAATCAAACTATTGTATTACTGGATTGTATTTCTACGATAATCGCGTGGTTGAAAAGGCAAAACAAGTAAAACCTTCAAAGCGTGGAGAGTTGGAAATTACAGATTTAAACAGACTTTATTTAGAAGAAGACAATTTGAAAGTTCAAATTTTGGGAAGAGGTTTTGCGTGGCTTGATACAGGAACAATGGACAGTTTAATGGAGGCATCTTCTTTTGTGCAAACTGTTCAAAATAGACAAGGTGTGGTAATTTCTGCGCCAGAAGAAATTGCATATAATGCTGGTTGGATCACAAAAGAACAATTGTTAGAATCAGCTGCATTATACGGAAAATCACCATATGGAGAACACTTAAATCGAGTGGCAAAAGGAAAATATATTGTTTAATCGGAGGAATTGAGATGAATATTATTGTAACTGGCGGAGCTGGATTTATTGGAAGTAACTTTGTGTTTCATATGCTAGATAAATATCCAGATTATCGTATTATCTGTTTGGATAAATTGACATACGCAGGAAACCTTTCTACGTTAGAACCAGTAATGTCAAATCCAAATTTTAGATTCGTAAAAGCTGATATTTGTGATCGTGATGCTGTTTATCATTTATTTGAAGAGGAACATCCAGATGTGGTTGTTAACTTTGCAGCAGAAAGTCACGTGGATCGTTCTATCGAAGATCCTGGTATTTTTTTGAAAACAAACATCATGGGAACACAAGTGCTCATGGATGCATGTAGAAAATATGGTATCCAAAGATATCATCAAGTGTCTACAGACGAAGTATATGGTGATTTACCATTAGACAGACCTGATCTCTTCTTTACAGAAGAAACACCAATTCATACAAGCAGTCCTTATAGTTCATCAAAGGCAGCAGCTGACTTATTAGTCCTTGCATACCATAGAACATATGGACTTCCTGTAACTATCAGCAGATGTTCTAATAACTATGGACCATATCATTTTCCAGAAAAACTGATTCCACTTATGATTGCAAATGCGTTAAATGATAAAGCTTTGCCTGTGTATGGAGAAGGATTAAATGTACGTGACTGGCTATATGTGGAAGACCATTGTAAAGCAATTGACCTTATCATCCACAACGGTAGAGTGGGAGAAGTTTACAATATTGGTGGACATAATGAAATGAAGAATATCGATATTGTTAAGATTATTTGTAAAGCATTAGGAAAACCAGAAAGCCTGATTACATACGTAGCAGACCGTAAAGGTCACGATATGCGTTATGCAATCGATCCAACTAAGATTCATAACGAATTGGGATGGCTTCCAGAAACTATGTTTAAAGATGGTATTCAAAAAACAATCCAATGGTATTTGGACAACCGTGAATGGTGGGAAACAATTATTAGTGGAGAGTATCAAAATTATTACGAAAAAATGTATGGAAATAGATAGAAATGAAATTACAGTATAAGAAAATGAAAAATTTATTTCTCCGTCAATCATGCCTGGATTCCTGGGAGGATTATCAGAGAAGTTTACAAAAAGCAAATTTCATAAAGTGGGATTACATTATTTTGACTGCGTCAAATGAAGCGCAAGCTTCAGCTTTTCGTATGCAGATTCAATCGCGTTTGGAAAAGGGGCAACTTCCTTCCAGTACAAAATATGCAGTCCTTCCAGATCCAGATGGAAAACGAGTTGGCTCAGGTGGTGCTACTTTCAATGTTATGAAGTATGTTGCAGAACACGAACCAATTTCAGAAAATCCATATCTTGGAAAGCGTATACTTGTAATTCATTCGGGTGGAGACAGCAAACGCGTACCACAGTATTCTGCTGTAGGTAAACTTTTTTCACCAGTACCACACGAATTACCAGATGGACGTGCATCTACATTGTTCGATGAATTTGTAATCGCAATGTCAAGTGTTCCATCGCGTATCCGTGAGGGAATGTTAATCTTATCAGGAGATGTACTATTATTATTCAATCCATTACAGATTGATTCATCATTTGATGGAGCAGCAGCAATTTCTATCAAAGAGCCTGTAGAAACGGGAAAAAATCACGGGGTTTTCTTAAACGATGGGAATGGTTATGTGAAGAATTTTCTTCACAAGCAGACGGAAGAAACATTGAAAGAAATCGGAGCTGTTAATGAACAAGGTGCAGTTGATCTTGATACAGGAGCAATTCTTTTAGACACAAACCTTCTTCAAGCGCTTCATGGGTTGATTTCTACAGATGGTAAGGTTGACAATAAAAAATTTGCAGATTTTGTTAATGAAAATGCAAGAGTTAGTTTTTATGGAGATATCTTGTATCCATTAGCTTCTGATTCCACATTAGAGCAGTATTATATGGAAAAGCCAGAAGGAAGCTACACAGAGGAATTGAAAGAATGCCGAACAAAATTATGGGAAGTGCTTCGTCAATTCAAATTAAAACTGTTTTGTTTATCTCCAGCAGAGTTTATTCATTTTGGAACAACAAAGGAACTTCGTAAACTTGTTGCCGAAGAAATTGCGGATTACGAATTCTTAGATTGGAAGAGCCAAGTTGTATCTACAAAAAGAGAGGCGACAAATTATTCGGCATATGCATCTTATGTAGGACGTAGAGCCGAAGTGGGCGATAATTCATACTTAGAGCAATGTTACATTTTAGATGATGCAAAGATTGGAGCAGGAAGTATTGTTTCTAACTTGAAAATCCGAGGAGAAATGATCCCAAATAATATCGTGTTACATGGACTTCCAGTGGATGAAGGAAAACATGTAACAAGAGTATATGGTGTGTTTGATAATCCAAAGGATGCAAAGTATCTTGGGATTAACTTATCTGAATTCTTGGCAAAATTATCGTTAGAAGAAAGCGCAATATGGGATGAAGGCTTATCAAAAGATCTTTGGAATGCCAGATTATTCCCAGTGTGTGATTCTATGGAAGAATCAATTGGCTGGGCACTTAAAATAAATGACATGGCAGCAGGTAAAGATGAATATAAGGATTCATGGGTGGCTTCACGTAGAACAAGTTTGTGTGAAAGTTTTAATCATGCAAACATGTCAGAGGTACTTGCTTGGCAAAATGAATTAGAATCAAGAATACTTAGCAGGGATTTTATTAATCAGCTTTTAGATGGTGTTTATTATGAAAAAGCATTGCAAGTATTTGGTAAAAAAGGTATTACACAAGAAATATATGATACATTGATGGATGATGCAAAAGATGCAGATTTCTCATTGAAGATCAGAATCTATTATGCATTATCAAGATATATGAAAAAGAATAGAGTTGCATTTGATGGTAAGGCTTATGACTACACCGAAGGTTTGTGTTTCAAAACGATCCAAAATGCAATCTACAAAGAGTCTGTCAAAAAACTTCCAGATGCGTCTTCTTATCGTATAGCAAAAGACCGTGTGGATGTTCAACTTCCAGTTCGTGTTAACTGGGGCGGGGGATGGACAGATACACCACCATATTGTAATGAAAACGGTGGAGTGGTGTTAAATGCAGCAATCAGTTTGAACGGAATTCTTCCTGTTCAGATTACTGTAAAAAAATTACCACAATATCATGTGGAATTTGAAAGTCAAGATATTGGAGTGCAAGGTACGGTGCATTCAGTTGCAGAAATTCAGGATTGTCATAATCCGTATGATTCATTCGCACTTCATAAAGCAGCATTAATCGCTTGCGGGATTATTCCGATTGAAGGAGATGCTGATTTGACAGAACTTTTGAAGAATTATGGCGGAGGTATCTACTTATCTACACAAGTAGTTGGTATTCCAAAAGGTTCAGGCCTGGGAACAAGCAGTATCTTGGCTGGCGCATGTGTAAAAGGTATTTTTGAATTCTTCGGACAAGACAAAACAAATGATGAGATCTATGATATCGTTCTCGGAATGGAACAGATCATGAGTACTGGCGGCGGCTGGCAAGACCAAGTTGGTGGACTGACAGGAGGAGTGAAGTTTATCACAACAGAACCGGGAATTGAGCAAAAAATCAAGGTTTCAGAAGTGAAGATTCCTGAAGAAGCTATGAAGGAACTTCAGGAAAGATTTACAATTATTTATACGGGACAAAGAAGACTTGCACGTAATCTTCTTAGAGATGTCGTTGGTGGATACATTGGCGCAAGAGAAGAATCCGTGGAAGCTTTGGAAGAAATGAAATCAGTAGCGGCTTTGATGCGTTTCTATTTGGAAAGTGGAAAGATTGATAAGTTCGCAAAGCTTTTAGACAGACATTGGGAGTTATCAAAACAGTTGGATGCTGGTTCTACGAATACATGTATTGAACAGATCTTTATTTCATGTGAGGATTTGATCGATGCAAAATTCATCTGTGGCGCTGGTGGTGGTGGTTTCCTTATGGTCATCCTAAAAAAAGGCGTAAGCAAAGAAGAGTTAAGAGAAAGACTTGCTGTAATCTTCCAAAACAGCGGAGTTACAGTATGGGACTCGGAGTTTATATAGGAGTAGAATAAAAATAAAGTAAGTGAGGGAAATACAATGAGAAAAAAAATCTGGTTATTAGCTACAATGCTGCTTGTAATTACTATGGTTGGATGTAAGAAAGAAGAACCAGTCGTAGAGCCTGATATAGAACCGGAAGTGGAGCAGGACGTAGAGGAAGAAGTAGAAGAAGAGAAAGAAGAAATTGAGGAAGTAGTGGAAGAAGTTATGCCTGCAAATCAAAATCTTCTTACAGGAATTGCAGATCTTTCAGAAGAGGCTATCGGAAAACGACCAGTTGCTGTTATGGTAAATAATGTTAGTAAAGCTTTACCACAATATGGAATAGCACAAGCAGATGTGATCTTTGAGATTGTTGTAGAGGGAAATCAGACAAGATTCATGGCGCTTTTTGCTGATTATACAAAGGTTCCTAAGGTATGTTCAGTGAGAAGTTGTAGAAAGTATTTTCCATTATATTCAGAAGGTTTTGATGCTGTTTATGTAAACTGGGGTATGAATAATCCTACAAGAAAATTTGTGGATGCGTTAAATCTTACACATTATGATGGTATTTATAATGCGGGTGGATTATTTGGACGTGATAAAGATAGAAGAAATGCGGGGTATGCATTAGAACATACTGGGTATTTTGACGGAACAGGACTTCCTGCAGCAATGGAAAAACGTGGGGACAGAACGGAGCTTGCCGAAAACAAAAAGGGAACGGCATTTTTGTTCAATGGTTTGACAGAACAGATTAAGCCAACAGGTCAGGATTGTACATCTGTTTTTATCGACTTTGGTGCGATGACAGGAGAGTTTACTTATAATGAAGAAACAAATACTTATTTCAAAAAATTGAATGGTAAGGAACAAGTTGATGGAGTTACCGGCACACAACTTAACTTTACAAATTTATTCATCTTAGAAACAGATATCGGATATGATTCTGAGACTGATAACAGATGGTTCGATTGGAACGGTTCAGAGGACTCAATTGGATATTATGTTTCGAATGGTGGAATGCAAAAAATCCATTGGTCTAAAGAAAATGGAGAAGCTAAGGGGTATCTTAAATTCTACACAGAAAGTGGAGAAGAATTATCAATTAATCGTGGAAAGAGTTATATTGCTATAAATCATATAGGAGAAGCAACTTTTGAATAGTAATATGAGATTTTTGGTGGTATAGAATGAGTTTAAATGATTTAATCACAGTTATTGTTCCGATATATAATACAAAAGAATATTTGGAACGATGTGTACAATCTGTCTTGTCACAAACCCATAGGCATATTCAGTTGGTTTTAGTAGACGACGGTTCAACAGATGGTTCGGAGATACTATGTGATAAATATGCCGAGATGTATAAGAATATTGAGGTGATTCATCAAAATAATCAAGGAGTTTCTGTGGCTCGTAACCAAGGAATTCTAAGAGCAAAGGGTGAGGCAATCTGTTTTGTCGATTCAGATGATTTTATTGATGAAGATGCGATAGAGACTATGTATACAAATATGGAGCAATACAATGCGGATATTTCAGTTGTTAATATGAGAAAAGTTTTTTCGGATAAAGTTAACACAATGTCGGAAGTAAAGGAAGTGCATGTATATTCAAAAAAGGAAGCGTTAGAAGATTATTTATTGATGCAAAGTTTGACAGTATCTCCTTGTGCTAAATTAATTAGAAAGAATCTGTATAAGAACGTATTTTTTGATGCTAATTTATGTATAGCTGAAGATAAAAAATATAATTTTGATTTATTATGTTTGGCCGATGTTGTTTGTTTTGAGGATGTTGAAAAGTACAATTACTATATGCGTGATGGTTCTGCAACAAAGGCGAAAGTCTCTGAAAAGCATGCAAATGCAGTTTGGGGAATTAAAAAGATAAGAGAAGAAATCGAAAATAATCATCCGG
>JAZQMU010000142.1:0-16560 GCA_045543595.1 Faecalimonas sp. | reverse complement strand
TTAAAAGAAATCAAAGAAGTAAAACGTGCTAGACTTACAGAATACAAAAACTACCGTCCAAACGCAGAATACCACGATGGCAGAGGTGTATGGACAGTAAAAGTTGACATTGCTTTACCATGTGCAACACAAAATGAACTTCATTTAGAAGATGCAAAAGCATTGGTTGCTAACGGTGTTATCGCAGTAGCAGAAGGTGCTAACATGCCAACAACATTAGAAGCTACACATTACTTACAAGAAAACGGTGTATTATTTGCACCAGGTAAAGCTGCTAATGCAGGTGGTGTTGCAACATCAGCTCTTGAAATGTCACAAAACAGCGAACGCTTAAGCTGGACATTCGAAGAAGTGGATGAAAAATTACAAAGAATCATGGTTAACATTTGCCATAACATGGCAGCTGCAGCTGAAAAATACGGTGCAAAAGGTAACTACGTTGTAGGTGCTAATATTGCAGGTTTCGAAAAAGTTGTAGATGCTATGACAGCACAAGGTATTGTATAGTTGAATTCTAAGAGGTCTCACATCTTGTTGGTGAGACCTCGATCATTAAAAAACTTTTTCAAAAAATGTGTTGACAAAATGTGAAACATGAGTATATAATAAGCAAGTCGGTTAACGACGCTTGGGATCATAGCTCAGCTGGGAGAGCACCTGCCTTACAAGCAGGGGGTCACAGGTTCGAGCCCTGTTGGTCCCATTTACAATATGTATCGTAATTAATATGGCGGGATAGCTCAGTTGGCTAGAGCACACGGTTCATACCCGTGGTGTCGCTGGTTCAAATCCAGTTCCCGCTACTTACTTGGGATCATAGCTCAGCTGGGAGAGCACCTGCCTTACAAGCAGGGGGTCACAGGTTCGAGCCCTGTTGGTCCCACTTGACGATATGTATTGTAAATATTATGGCGGGATAGCTCAGTTGGCTAGAGCACACGGTTCATTCCCGTGGTGTCGCTGGTTCAAATCCAGTTCCCGCTACTGAAATGAGAGGGTTGGTGCTAGTAGCATCGACCCTTTTGTGTTATAATAACAAAAACATTGAATAAGGAGAATCGTTATGAACGAAAGAAGTAGAAGAGTGTTATATTTGGTAGGAGCTATTTATTTAGTATATCTCGGAATTAAATTGATTTCAGAACAGCTTCAGGCACCTACAAGCAATGCAGTTGTTGCATGGGCAGGAGCTATTTTGTTTTTGGTTTTTGGTGTTGGTCTTGCAATTTCGACTCTTAAAAAATTTGTTGTCGACTTCAAAGAACAAGAAGCAGACGAATCTGGTGATGAGATTGAAACTGTAGAAGTGATTGAAGAAAAAGAAGAAATTGAGGAATAATTATGAGAGTTGGCATGGGATATGATGTTCACAAGTTAGTGGAAGGCAGAGATCTTATTATTGGCGGTGTGAACATTCCATATGAAAAAGGACTTCTTGGACATTCGGATGCAGACGTATTACTTCATGCAATTTCAGATGCTCTTTTAGGAGCCGCTGCATTGGGTGATATAGGAAAGCATTTTCCAGATACAGATCCAAAGTACAAAGGTGCAGATAGTTTGAAGTTGTTAGAGCATGTTGGAAAACTTTTGGATGAGCGTTTGTATGTGATTGAAAATATTGATGCAACGATCATTGCACAACGTCCAAAGATGGCTCCGCACATACAAAAGATGAGGGAAAATATCGCAGGTGCGCTGGGACTTGAAGTGGATCAGGTAAATGTAAAGGCAACAACAGAAGAAGGACTTGGTTTTACAGGAACAGGAGAAGGTATCTCATCTCAGGCAATCTGTGCAATCGAAAAGATTACAAATTTTGAAAGTTATAAAGTGGCAGACAGCGAAACAGGATGTGCTGGTTGTCAAGGGTGTAAAAAGCATGAATAATTTGTCAGAACCAAGGAAACTTGCCCTAGAGGAACATATAAGAACAAGAAAATTGTATGAAGAAGTGTTTGCTCAGGATACAAAGGAATTTTTGGATTATTATTATTCGATGAAAACAAAAGACAATGAAATTTATGTGATCGAAGATGGGGAAAAAATTGTCTCAATGATCCATTTAAATCCGTATCAGGTTCGTGTGGGAAGTGATATCTATAAACTTCACTATATCGTAGCAGTTGCAACTCACCCAGATTATCGTAAACGAGGTCTTATGGCGTCTCTTCTTCATCACACAATGGATATAATGGCAAAACGAGGTGAGCCGTTTACATTTTTAATGCCAGCGTCGGAAGCGATTTATAAGCCATTTGGGTTTGAAACCGTTTACTGGATACAACATGGGGAGATAAAAGGGAAAAAAGCAGAAAGTATGTCGCCTGAAATTGTGAAAGCTACTGCAAAAGACTGTCAGGATATGGCGGTTTTTGCCAATGATTTCTTGGCGGAGAAAACGCTGGTTACCCAGAGAGACGCAAACTATTATGAAGTGCTGCTTCATGAATATGCCAGTGAAAATGGAGGGTTGCTTCTTGCAAAACGAGAAGGGAAACTTGTTGGAATTATGGCATACGCCAAAGGAGAAGGATACGAAGTGATGGAACCACTTTTTGCAGACGAAAAAGATTTTCTTCACAGTTTATATATTCTCACTGGCAACGAAACAGAAACTGTGCATTGTATGGCTTGCGGAGAAGAGCCTATGAAACCAACCATCATGGTGAAAGTGCTTGATCCAGCCTTTGAATTTGATTTTACAAGTGCAAAGATTTTTCTAAATGAAGTGGTATAACAGTTGACAAAATACAAGATTTTGAATAAACTGTATAAATATAATGACAAAGACTAAGAACGAAAAGAGTAGTATATCGGGAACTGTCAGAGAGGGACTGTCACCGGCTGAAAGCAGACCTGAGGGAAGGATATATGAAGTGCATTCGGGAGTTGACTTGATGAAGCCTAGTAGTCAGGTACGTATCGCACACGTTACGTGCTTCAAGTGAAGGAATTGTTATGATTTCTTTAATAGAGTGGAACCGCGGATATAACTTCGTCTCTAATTCAAGAGACGAAGTTTTTTTATTCAAGGATAATAATCATTTAAATATAACAGGAGGTAAGACGATGAAATTATTTAACACACTTACAAGAAAAGTGGAGGAATTTGTTCCAAATGTTGAAGGAAAGGTAGCTATGTATACATGTGGACCAACTGTGTATCATTTTGCTCATATTGGAAACTTAAGAAGTTACATCATGGAAGACGTTTTGGAAAAAACATTCCGCTATGCAGGATATGATGTGAAACGAGTTATGAACATCACAGATGTAGGACATCTTTCTTCGGATGCGGACGAAGGTGAAGATAAGATGCTCAAAGGAGCAAAAAGAGAAAATAAAACAATTATGGAAATTGCAAAATTCTACACGGATGCATTTTTCTCTGATTGCTCAAAATTAAATATTAAAACACCTGATGTGGTAGAACCAGCCACAAATTGCATTGACGGATTTATCGAAATGATTGAAGGTCTTTTAGAAAAAGGATATGCATATAAGGCAGGAGAAAATATTTATTTTGATACATCAAAGTTGGATGAATACTATGTATTTAGTAATCAAACAGAAGACGATCTTCGAGTTGGTGTTCGTGATGATGTAACAGAGGATACTAATAAGAGAAATAAAAATGACTTCGTTCTCTGGTTTACAAAATCAAAATTTGAAGACCAGGCATTAAAATGGGATTCTCCATGGGGCGTTGGTTATCCAGGATGGCACATTGAATGCTCTTGCATCGGAATCAAACACCTCGGAGAATATATGGATATTCATTGTGGCGGTGTTGATAATATGTTCCCACATCACACAAATGAAATTGCGCAAAGTGAAGCTTATTTAGGACATAAATGGTGTAATTACTGGTTCCATGTGCATCACTTGAACGATCAAAGTGGTAAGATGAGTAAGTCGAAAGGTGAGTTCCTTACAGTTTCTCTTTTGGAATCAAAAGGATACGATCCGTTAGCTTATCGTTTGTTCTGTTTGCAATCTCATTACAGAAAACCATTGGTGTTCTCGTTTGAAGCTTTAGATCAGGCGACAGGTACTTATAAGAAATTGAAAAACCGTATCGCAGGTCTTGTAAAAGAAGGCGAAGTTGATATGGCGTTATTTGCAGAATACAAAGATAAGTTCGTTGAATTAGTAGGAAATGACATGAATACTTCTATGGGAATCACTCTTCTCTATGACGTATTAAAAGCAGAGATGAATGACGCTACAAAACGAGCTATTATTGAAAGCTTTGATGAAGTATTAAGTCTTGATCTTTTAAAAGAAGAAGTGGCTGAAGTTGTTGAAGAAGATGCAGAATTAGAAAGCTATGTGCTTGCAAAGATTGAAGAACGTAAAGCTGCTAAAAAAGCTAAAAATTATGCATTGGCAGATGAAATCCGTAACGAATTGTTAGAAAAGGGTATTATCTTAGAAGATACTCGCGAAGGAGTAAAATGGAAAAAAGCATAGGATTTGAATTTGATTCCTATATGCAAGAGATTTTTCATATGGAAGAGGTGGATATCAGCAGTTATTCACCTCTTACATTGGCGTATATAGGAGATAGTATTTACGCGTTGATCATTAAGAGTATTATCGTTAACCGTGGAAATAAGCAGGTAAATAAGTTGCACAAAGATACAGCAGATCTGGTGCAAGCTTCTACACAATCACTTATGATGCGTACGATGCAGGAACAACTGACACCGGAAGAGTTGGCTGTATACAAACGTGGACGTAATTCCAAGTCAGTGACTCCGGCAAAGAATCAGTCAGTGACAGACTACAGAAGAGCTACTGGGTTTGAAGCACTTCTTGGATATCTGTATCTGAAAAAAGATTGGAAGAGACTCTTGGATCTGGTGAAGATTGGACTTGATAGCTTGGAAAAAGGAGAAGAATAATGAGCGAAGAAATGAATGTACAGAACCTCATCATTGAAGGCAGAAATGCTGTGATCGAAGCCTTCCGTTCTGGAAAACCGATCGATAAATTGTTTGTTTTGGACGGTTGTCAAGATGGACCGGTCCGTACGATCATCCGTGAAGCAAAGAAACATGATACGATCATCAATTTTGTTGGAAAAGAAAGATTGGATCAGCTTTCGGAAACAAAGAAACATCAAGGTGTGATCGCATATGCGGCCGCTTATGAATATTCAGACGTGGAAGATATGTTTGCCCTTGCTGAGAAAAAGGGAGAAGATCCATTTATTATTCTGCTTGATAACATTGAAGATCCACATAACCTTGGAGCTATCATCCGTACAGCAAACCTTGCAGGTGCTCATGGGGTGATCATTCCAAAACGTCGTGCAGTAGGTCTTACAGCAACTGTAGCAAAGACATCAGCTGGTGCTCTCAACTACACACCAGTTGCAAAGGTGACAAACCTTGCAAAGACAATGGAAGAGTTGAAAGACAGAGGTCTTTGGTTTGTATGTGCTGACATGGGCGGGGAATCCATGTATCGATTGAATTTAACAGGACCTATAGGTCTTGTTATCGGAAATGAAGGTGAAGGTGTAAGCCGCCTTGTGAGAGAAAAATGTGACTTTATCGCATCAATCCCAATGAAAGGTGATATCGACTCATTAAACGCATCTGTTGCAGCAGGTGTTCTTGCATATGAGATCGTAAGACAACGTTTAAAATAATATGAGTAATTATGAGAAAATGTCGGATGAGCAGTTGATCCGAAGATTCCGTGAAGGAGATACATCCATCATGGATTACATCATGAACAAATATAAGTTTTTAGTAAAGCAACATGCGAAAGCAATGTTTTTGCTGGGCGGTGAAAATGATGATCTGATTCAGGAAGGAATGATAGGTCTATTTAAGGCAGTTCGAGACTATGATTTAGAACAGGAAGTTTCTTTTCATAGTTTTGCAGAACTTTGTGTGTCAAGACAATTGTACACGGCTATCAAAAATTCCCAGAGACAGAAACATATGCCGCTAAACACATATATTTCTCTTTATGAGCAGGGAAATGAAAATTCAGAAGAAAAACTTCCTCCGCTAATTGATACATTGCAGAATGCAAAAGATAACAATCCGGAAGAGTTGTTTTTGGATAAAGAATATTTCGAGTCTGTTGAACAAGAATTGAAGAATTGTCTCAGTGATCTGGAAAGCAGAGTCTTATATTTGCATTTGCGCGGGGAAGATTATCAGCATATTGCAAAACTTTTGGATAAAAGCCCAAAATCTATTGATAATGCACTCCAGCGTATCAACCGCAAAGTGACGAATTTGATTCGAAAATAATGATTTGACATTCCCAAATTCGTATAGTAGTATGTAAAAGTACTGTCGTAAGACAGTCTTGCTGCTGTGGCGCAGTCGGTAGCGCGTCGCCTTGGTAAGGCGGAGGCCACGGGTTCAAGTCCCGCCAGCAGCTTTCAAATAGGATGCTTAGGAATCTTAAGATTTCTAAGCATTTCTTGTTTATAAAAATAACGTAAAAAACTTGTTCAAGATGACAAGATATGATAAAATAAACAGATGATGTAACTATTTGAGGAGGGTGACTATGTCAACAGTTGAAAAAGAAGTAGTTTCAAAGAATTTTATCGAACAAGAAATAGACAAAGATTTAAGAGAAGGTGTGTACGATACAGTTGTAACAAGATTTCCACCAGAACCTAACGGATATCTTCATATCGGCCATGCTAAATCTATATTATTAAATTATGGGTTGGCTCAAAAATACAATGGTAAGTTCCATATGCGTTTTGACGATACAAACCCAACAAAAGAAAAGATCGAGTTCGTTGAATCAATCAAAGCGGACATTCAATGGTTGGGGGCTGACTGGAAAGAAAACTTATTTTTTGCATCAGATTATTTCGAAATCATGTATGAATGTGCAGTAAAACTTATTAAAAAAGGCAAAGCTTATGTTTGTGACCTTACACCAGATGAAATTCGTGAATATCGCGGTACACTTACAGAACCAGGTAAGAACAGTCCATATCGCGAGCGTTCAATTGAAGAAAACTTAGATTTATTTGAACGAATGAGAAATGGTGAATTTGAAGATGGAGCACGTGTTCTCCGTGCAAAGATTGATATGGCATCACCTAATATCAACATGCGTGACCCTATCATCTACCGTGTGGCTCATATGACTCATCACAACACAGGAGATAAATGGTGCATCTATCCAATGTATGACTTCGCTCATCCAATCGAAGATGCAGTTGAAAAGATCACACATTCTATCTGTACATTGGAATTCGAAGATCACAGACCACTTTACGACTGGGTTGTTAAAGAATGTGAATTTGATCCAGCTCCAAGACAGATTGAGTTTGCTAAATTATATTTGACAAACGTTGTTACTGGTAAGAGATATATCAAAAAATTAGTGGAACAAGGCATTGTAGATGGATGGGATGACCCAAGACTTGTTTCTATCGCAGCACTTAGAAGACGTGGATTTACTCCAGAGTCTCTCAAGATGTTTGTAGAACTTTGCGGTGTGTCAAAGAGCAACAGTTCTGTGGACTATGCAATGTTAGAATACTGTATCCGTGAAGACCTTAAGTTAAAGAAAGCACGTATGATGGCAGTTCTTGATCCTATCAAGCTAGTGATCGATAACTATCCAGAAGGACAGGTAGAGTATTTGGATGCTCCTAATAATATGGAAAATGAAGAATTAGGTTCAAGAAAGATTCCTTTCTGCAGAGAATTATATATCGACAGAGAAGATTTCATGGAAGAACCACCAAAGAAATATTTCCGTTTGTTCCCAGGTAACGAAGTACGTCTTATGCATGCATATTTTGTAAAATGTGAAAGCTACATTAAAGATGAAACTGGTAAAGTAGTGGAAATCCACTGTACTTATGATCCAGAAACAAAATGTGGTACAGGATTCACAGGACGTAAAGTAAAAGGAACGATCCACTGGGTTCCAGCACCATACGCTACAAAAGCAGAGATTCGTTTATACGAAAATATCGTAGACGAAGAAAAGGGAGTATACAATAAAGAAGATGGATCGCTCAACTTGAATCCAAATTCTTTGACAGTATTAAAAGAATGTTATTTAGAACCAAGTTTTGATGATGCAAAAGCATATGACAGTTATCAATTCGTAAGACATGGTTTCTTCTGTGTAGATGCAAAAGATTCAAAGCCAGATGCGTTAGTATTTAACCGCATTGTTTCATTAAAGAGTTCGTTTAAATTACCAAAATAATACAGGAGGGGGACGAGAGGTATAGAGGTATCTTTCGTCCTTTTTTAATAATAAGGAGCTGAGTAAATGAATGTAAGAGAAAGCAGACATGTGAATAAAGCAAAAAAAGGAATATTCAACATCGTGTTCAGTAGAGCTTTTGTTTTACTTGCACTTCTTGCTATACAGTTAGTCGCTTTCGGGCTAGCAATTGAATATATGAGAGTGTACGGTACATTTATTTATGTAGGTCTGGTACTTCTCGAGATCATATCGATCATTGTCATTATTAACAGCGACAGTGATCCTGATTTTAAGATTACATGGATTCTGGTAATACTGGTATTGCCAATTTTTGGTGCCGCATTTTATGTGTTTGTGAAAATGCAGGCAGGGACAAGAGCACTAGGGAAAAGGTTACGCGAGATGGAAAAGCGGACTATGCCGTATATGCAGCAAAATTCAGAGATTTTGGAGAATTTGCGGGTTTCAAAACCAGCGAATGCAAATCTTGCCACATATATGAACAATCGACTTGCATTTCCAGTATATCAGAACACTGCAGTAAAATATTTTGCAAGCGGGGAAGAGAAATTCGAGGAAATGAAAATCCAGCTCAGAAAGGCGAAGAAGTTTATTTTCCTGGAATACTTTATCGTAGAAAAAGGTGTTATGTGGAATGAAATCCTGGACATACTGAAAGAAAAAGTATGGGAAGGTGTGGAAGTGCGTTTCATGTACGACGGTATGTGCAGCATGAATAAATTGCCATATGGTTATGAAAAAGAGATGCGCCGAGCAGGAATAAAATGCAAGCTTTTCAGTCCGATCCGACCAGTTCTTTCATCAGCGCAGAATAACCGTGATCACAGAAAAATATGTGTGATCGATGGTGAGATCGCATTTACCGGGGGAATTAACCTTGCAGATGAATATATCAATGTAAAAGAACGCTTTGGGCATTGGAAAGATACAGCTATCATGCTGGAAGGAGAAGCGGTACAAAGCTTTACGATGATGTTCCTCCAGATGTGGAACGTGGATACAAAGCGTCAGGAAGTTTTTTCGAAATATCTCACACCAAAAGCGTCTGAAACCAAAAGAGAACTAGGCTACGTGCTTCCATATGCAGACAGTCCTTTTGATAATGAAGATATCGGGAAAAGAGTTTATCTTCATATCCTGGAACATGCAAAAAAATATGTGCACATCATGACACCATATTTCATTCTGGACAATGAAACGTTAGATGGCTTGTGCCATGCGGCAAAATGTGGAATTGAAGTAATCGTCATCATGCCTCATATTCCGGATAAATGGTATGCTTTTGTACTTGCAAAGACATACTATAAAAAGGCAATGAAGGCAGGAGTGAAGATATACGAGTATACGCCTGGATTTGTGCATGCAAAAGTATTTGTATCAGATGGAGATACTGCGACAGTAGGTACCATAAATCTGGATTACAGAAGTTTGTACCATCATTTTGAGTGTGGAGCATTTATCTACAACAACACAGTTGTTTGGGATGTGGAAAAAGACTTCCAAAATACACTTGCAAAATGCAAGCTGGTGACCAAAGAAGATTTGAAAGAGAGAAGTGTATTGGAAAAAATTGCAGGAAGTGTGTTGAAACTGATTGCGCCTCTTATGTAGTGGAAAAAATTACACCACATATATGCAAAAAAAATATTGTACTATGAAAAAAAACGTAGTATAATTTTTCTGTGATTTAAGGTAATCACAAATCTAAAAACAAAGTGTATTGATTTCAAAATTTACAATACAGATGGGAGACGATCACATGGAAAGAAAAGTAGGAACAATTTCAAGAGGTATCAGATGTCCAATCATCAGAAAAGATGATGATTTAGCAAGCATCGTAGTGAAAAGTGTTCTTGAAGCAGCAGAAAGTGAAGGATTTGAGTTAAGAGATAGAGATGTTATTTCTATGACAGAATCAATTGTAGCCAGAGCACAAGGTAACTATGCTACAATCGACGCTATCGCTGAAGACGTGAAAGCAAAATTAGGCGGAGAAACAATTGGTGTTATCTTCCCAATTTTATCAAGAAACAGATTCTCAATCTGCTTAAGAGGTATTGCTAAAGGGGCTAAAAAAGTTGTATTAATGCTCAGCTACCCAAGTGACGAAGTTGGTAATGCATTATTAACTTACGATCAATTAGACGAAGCAGGTATTAACCCATACAGCGATGTTCTTACACTAGAAAAATACAGAGAATTATTTGGTAATAACGTTCACGAATTCACAGGTGTGGATTATGTTGACTACTACAGTGGAATTATCAAAGAAGCAGGCGCAGAAGTAGAAGTTATTTTCGCAAACAATCCAAGAGTGATCTTAAATTATACAAAGAACGTTCTTAACTGTGATATCCACACACGTGTAAGAACAAAACGTATCTTGAAAGAAGCTGGCGCTGAAGTGGTTTGTGGTATGGATGACATCTTAACAAGCTCAATCAACGGTAACGGATACAATGCAAAATACGGTCTTTTAGGATCTAACAAATCTACAGAAGATACGATTAAATTATTCCCTAACGATTGTTTTGGTCTTGTAGAAGAAGTTCAAAAACAAATCTTAGAAAAAACAGGAAAACACGTTGAAGTTATGGTATACGGAGACGGTGCTTTCAAAGATCCACAAGGTAAGATTTGGGAGCTTGCTGACCCAGTTGTATCACCAGCATACACAGCAGGTTTAGTTGGAACACCAAACGAACTTAAGTTAAAATACCTTGCAGATAACGATTATGCTGATTTAAGTGGTGAAGCATTAAAAGAAGCTATTTCAAAAGCTATCAAAGAAAAAGATGATAACCTTGTTGGTAACATGGCTTCTCAAGGAACAACACCAAGACAACTTACAGATTTAATCGGTTCATTATGTGACCTTACAAGTGGTTCTGGAGATAAAGGAACGCCTGTAGTATTAGTACAAGGTTACTTCGACAACTACACAAACTAATATAAACAATAAAAGAGTTCGCATTTTGCGAACTCTTTTTTGATGCTATAACATTTGAATACCATTTTCAACAGCTGTCTTTACGATATCAGCTGGCCAAGTAGAAGATTGTACTTCTCCGATATGAGCTTTTCTGAGGAAGAACATACAGATACGTGACTGACCAAGACCTCCGCCAATTGTGTAAGGGAGCTCGTGGTTAAGTAGCGCTTTCTGGAATTCAAGTTCCGCTCTTTCTGGACATCCTGCAAGATTTAACTGACGAATCAACGCTTCTTCATCAACGCGGACACCCATAGAAGATAATTCCAAAGCAATATCAAGAACAGGATAGTACACGAGAATATCACCGTTTAATTCCCAGTCATCATAGTCAGGAGCACGACCGTCATGTTTTTCACCAGATGCCAATACTTTTCCAATCTGAGAAATAAATACAGCACCTTTATCTTTTGCGATTGCGTGTTCTCTTTCTTTTGAAGATAAATCAGGGTAAAGTGTTTCCAATTCCTGAGATGTGATAAATGTGATTTCATCTGGAAGAATTGGCTCTATGTAGTTATATCTTCTTGAAATGAAATTTTCTGTTTCTTTTAAAGCTGCATACACCTTGCGAACAGTGTATTCCAATGTCTCTGTATTACGTTCTTCTTTGGAAATAACTTTTTCCCAGTCCCATTGGTCAACGTAAAGGGAATGAATATTGTCTGTATCTTCATCACGACGAATCGCGTTCATATCTGTGTATAGTCCTTCGCCTGAATGGAATCCGTAACGTTTTAATGCGTAGCGTTTCCATTTTGCAAGAGAATGAACGATTTCTACTTCGGCATCATTTTGTTCTTTTATTCCGAAAGAAACTGGACGTTCTACACCGTTGAGATTATCGTTGAGTCCTGATTCAGGCTTTACGAAAAGAGGCGCAGAAACACGTGTTAAATGTAACGATTTTGCAAGTGCTCTTTCGAAATGGTCTTTGATTTCTTTGATGGCAACCTCTGTCTCACGGATAGTAAGTGGCGAACGGTAGCCTTCAGGGATAATTAAATGTTCCATAAGTCATCTCTCCTTTAGCAATTAGTATTAGTGTATTGCTAATTTATGCAAAATGTCAAGCAAAAAGCATATTTTATAATAAAAAACATATAATGGTAAAGTCGTGAATTTATAATTAAGGAGGAGTATAAATGCAAAAACCAATTTCAGTAGAAGAGTATCTTCGTAGAAGAAAGAATAGAAACAGAAAGTATTGACCAAAATTAAACCGAATGGTATGATACAGAAAGACAAAATCTTACATAACGAAGGAGAAATAGATATGAGTTTGTTACAAACATGGAGAGATACAGCTTATTCCCAAGAAATGGATAAAAGCACATTACAAAAATTCTGGGGAGCATATTTTGAACTTGAAAAAGGGATCTATGAACAATTATTAGCAAATCCAGACGAAGAAGTGAAAGGTACAGTAAAAGAACTTGCTGAAAAATACGGCGTTGAAGTATTTGCTATGACAGGTTTCCTTGATGGTATCAATGACAGCTTAAAAGTTGCTAACCCAATCGAAGAAATGGAAGAAGATACAGTAGTAAGTCTTGCTTTTGATAAAGAAAAATTATACAAAAACATGGTAGATGCAAAAGCTGACTGGTTATATGAATTACCACAATGGGAAGCAATCTTTACAGAAGAAAAGAGAAAAGAATTATACAAAGAACAAAAAGCTTCTGGTACAGTTCGTAAAGAAAAGAAAGTAGGAAGAAACGATCCATGTCCATGTGGCAGCGGATTAAAATACAAAAAATGCTGTGGTAGATAGTATATGAAAGGAGTCCGTCTGGATTCCTTTTTTGTATAAAAAAATAATTTCGGTACATACTAACATTGTCATTAAATGATATATAAAAAGGAGGACATGACAATGTCAGATGTAAAACGTACTGAAGCAACAGGAACAAGCGGGATTGATTGTAGTGCACACGAGTGTAAATACAATGAAGACAACAAATGTTACGCCGGTAAGATCAATGTAACAGGTAGTCACGCAAATAGAAGTGACGAAACAGCTTGTGCAACATTCAGAAAATAATGGGAGACGGTGTGGTGAAAACCACACCGTTTTTTCTTAAACGGAAATTGGTTGACGGTAAATCAAGCTACATAGTATAATAAATCATACGTTTAAAAAGGTAGGACTGACTGATGGAAAATTCGAATGAAAAAGCAAAATATTATGACAAGCAGCCAAAACTTTTGAAGTCAGAACCTTCAAAATTGAAGGAACATATGCAAAAAGGTATGACCGCATTTATCGTGGTTGCTGCTAGTATGATTTTCTTTTTTATATTACTGAGATTTACAAATATTTCAGATACATTTAAAAAGATTGTGGATGTGACAATGCCGATCATCTATGGATTTGTGATTGCATTTTTATTGAATCCAATTATGAAAAAAATAGAAGTGTTCACCCAAAAGTGGCTTGGAAAAGTTGTGAAACGAGAAAAATTAGTGGCACAGCTTTCTAAAATATTTGGTGTTTTTGGATCACTTATTTTTGGTATTGCAATCGTGGTTGCTCTTTTGAATATGTTAATTCCAGAATTATATAAGAGTATTAGCGGTCTTGTTGAAACACTTCCACAAGACATCGAAGCTGTAATTACCAAATATAGCAGTATGGAAGAGGCAGAGACGACGGTAGAACGAATCATTCATTACGTTATGGTAGAAGGTGGAGAATGGCTAGAAACGTGGATTCAAAATGATCTGTTACCAAAATCGGATATTTTAGTCAGCAAACTTACTGGCGGAGTATTAAGCGTAGTTTATGGTTTGGTAGATATCCTTGTTGGTCTCATGGCTTCTATTTACATCCTTTTTAGTAAAGAAAAGTTTATGGCGCAGGCTAAAAAGATCATTTACGCATTTATGAAACCGAAACGCGCAAATACAACACTACATATTTGCAGAAAAGCTAATGAGATTTTCACAGGTTTTATTATTGGTAAGATTATCGATTCGGCAATCATAGGAGTACTTTGTTTTATTGGTCTTTCTATATTGAAGATGCCGCATGTTCTTTTGGTCAGTGTTATTGTCGGAGTGACAAATGTGATTCCTGTATTTGGTCCATATATTGGTGCCGTTCCAGGTATTATTCTGATTGCTCTTGTGAACCCAATGCAAGGCCTTTACTTTGCAATCTTTATTTTAGCATTGCAACAGTTGGATGGTAACGTGATCGGGCCAGCAATCCTTGGTGATTCAACAGGATTATCGCCTTTCTGGGTGATTTTCTCGATTGTTGTCGGAGGAGGACTCTTTGGTATATTAGGAATGTTCATCGGTGTTCCTACATTTGCACTTATCTACTATATTATTAAGATGTTTATTCATCAGAAGCTGGAATCCAAAAAACTTCCATCTACAACGGACTATTACACAACAGAAAGTTATGTAGATGACAATGGGGTCTATGTTTCATCAGAAAAAGAAGAGGTAAAGGAGAATTAAAATGCCAATTCGTGTACAAAATGATTTGCCAGTACGTGAAATACTGGAAAGTGAAAATATATTTGTCATGGACGAAAAACGTGCTTTGTCGCAGGATATCCGTCCACTTAAAATCGGATTATTAAATCTGATGCCATTAAAAGAGGATACAGAATTGCAGATTTTACGTTCTCTTTCGAATACTCCGATTCAGATTGACTTGATTTTCGTGACAGTATCTAGTCATGAGTCGAAGAATACATCAACAAGCCATATTAACAAATTTTATGTGCCTTTCTGTGATATTAAGAAACAAAGATTTGATGGTTTCATTATTACAGGTGCTCCAGTAGAACAGATGCCTTTTGAAGATGTGGATTACTGGGACGAGTTGAAAGAGATTATGGATTGGACAACAACGCATGTTACATCGACAATGCACTTATGTTGGGGTGCACAGGCAGGTCTTTATTACCACTATGGTATTAACAAAGAACCTCTTGATGCGAAAATGTTCGGAGTATTTCCACATCGCGTACAGAACCGCAAGACTCCGCTCGTAAGAGGATTTGACGATGTGTTCTATGCACCACATTCACGTCACACAACTGTGCCAGCTGAAAAGATTAGAGAAGTAGAAGATTTGATCATCTTAGCTGAATCAGATGAAGCAGGCGTGTTCCTTGTAATGTCAAAAGACGGCAAACAAATCTACGTGATGGGACATCCAGAATATGATAGAATCACATTACATAAAGAATATATGAGAGATAAGAATAAGGGGCTTGATATTGCAGTTCCAAAGAATTATTATCCAAATGATAATTGTGAAGAAAAACCACTTTTGATGTGGAGAGCTCATGCAAATAACTTGTATACAAACTGGGCGAACTATTATGTATATCAAGCAACAGATTATATTTTGAAAGATGACGAGTAAGCAATTTATTTCAGGCTGCCAGATATTGGCAGTCTGTTTTTTTGACCAAAAATCAAGTGGAATTTTGAACATATTTTTGTATACTTTTTCGGCATAAATATTGTTGACTGACATATACCATAATGTTATAGTTAAAAAACAAAGAAATACTGTATATAGTGCTTGCAAACAAAGTTAAACACAAAATATAGAGTTGAATAAAGTGAAAGGAGAGGGATTAATGATAAGAGTTGTGAAAAAAGACGGCTCCAAAGAGGAATTTAATGTACAAAAGATAGTAGTGGCAGTTAATAAATCTGCATATCGTGCTCTTGTGAAGTTTACGCAGGAAGAATTAGACTTCATTTGTAAGTTTGTAGAAGAGTCTGTTAAGAAATTGGGTATTGAAGATATCCAAATTGCTCAGATGCATAACGTGGTGGAGGGTGCTCTTGAGAGAGTAAATCCAACGGTTGCTAAAAGTTATCGAGATTATCGAAATTACAAGCAAGATTTTGTGCAGATGCTGGATGATGTATATAAGAAGAGTCAATCGATCATGTACATTGGTGACAAGGAGAACAGTAACACAGACAGTGCACTGGTTTCTACAAAGCGTAGCTTAATCTTCAACGAGTTGAATAAAGAACTTTACAAGAAGTTCTTCCTGACAGTAGAAGAGATTCAGGCAATCCGTGACGGATATATCTACATTCACGATATGTCAGCAAGAAGAGATACCATGAACTGTTGTCTGTTCGATGTGAAGAATGTACTCAGCGGTGGATTTGAGATGGGTAACCTCTGGTACAATGAGCCAAAGACATTGGATGTAGCATTTGACGTTATCGGAGATATCGTACTTAGTGCGGCAAGTCAGCAGTATGGTGGATTCACGGTTCCTAGTGTGGATGATATACTGGAACCATACGCGGAGAAGTCACATATAAAG
>JAZQMU010000141.1:0-9602 GCA_045543595.1 Faecalimonas sp. | reverse complement strand
GATTACAAGTATGGTAATCGCAAGATTAATGATCTATATAAAGATAAATATAATCTTCAAAGTCAATTGCTTCATGCATACCGCTTGGAGATGCCGAAATTAGAAAATGAGTTGTCGAATATGAGTGAAAAGCATTTTGTTGCATCGATTCCGACATTATTCGACAAGATTATAAAAGAAGAGAATAGATAAGGAACTGATAATATGGGAACATGGAATTCAAGGGGACTTAGAGGGTCTACCTTGGAAGAATTCATAAACCGCACAAATGAAAAATATCTGGAACAAGGATTAGCTTTGATTCAGAAAATTCCAACGCCAATTACACCTGTTCGTATTGACAAGGAACATAGACATATTACTTTAGCATACTTTGAGCAGAGAAGTACCGTTGATTACATTGGTGCAGTACAGGGGATTCCAGTTTGTTTTGTTGCAAAAGAATGTAATGTAGATACATTCCCACTACA
Source organism: Faecalimonas sp. (assembly GCA_045543595.1). Taxonomy (GTDB): domain Bacteria; phylum Bacillota; class Clostridia; order Lachnospirales; family Lachnospiraceae; genus Faecalimonas. The sequence goes on along the minus strand of JAZQMU010000141.1, from coordinate 9,132 downwards.
GAATCTTCATGAACACCAAGTGAATTTTATGGAGAACTTCGAAAAACAAGGTGGGATATCTTTCTTGATCATATATTTCAGTTCTCGAAACGAGTTATATTATATGCCTTTTTCAGAAATCAAACGATTCTGGAAGCGTGCAGAAGAGGGCGGACGAAAAAGTATCCGTATAGAAGAATTGGATCCATTTTATTTTATGAAATTGAAAAATGGATGCTTCGTTCCATATCTTGAAGCTATGCAGCGAGATTTGGATCAGAGAGGAGAGATATAAATGAAACAACAGATATTACATACCCCAGAAGGTGTGCGGGATATATACAATATTGAATATGGGAAAAAGCACATAATTGAGGAAAAACTTCAAAATGTGTTTCATTTATTTGGATATCAGGATATTCAAACTCCAATGTTTGAGTTCTTTGATGTTTTTGGAAAAGAAATCGGAACAATTCCATCAAGAGAATTGTATAAGTTTTTTGATAGAGATGGTAATACATTAGTGTTAAGACCAGATATTACACCTTCCATTGCCAGAGCTGTTGCTACATATTACGACACAGAAAGTTTACCTATTCGACTTTGTTACAATGGTAATACTTTTATCAATCATATGAATTATCAAGGAAGACTTCGTGAAAACACACAGGCAGGCGCAGAACTTGTAGGCATCGATTCCGTAGAAGCCGATGCAGAAATGATTGCCATTGTTGTAGAAAGTTTGAAGTCTGTTGGTTTGAAAGAATTTCAAATCCACATTGGATGTGTTGAATTTTTTGAAAATTTGATTCGAGAAACTGGTTTGAATGAAGAGTCAGAACAGAGACTTCGTGAACTGTTAAAAAATAAGAATTATTTTGGAGTGCATGATCTTTTAGAACAAGAAAAAGTAAAAGTAACAGCAAAAGCAGCATTTCAAGTTTTACCAGATTTGATCGGCGGTTTGGAAGTCTTAAAAGAAGCAAAAGTGATTGCTCTTAATACACAGGCACTGGAGTCTGTGAGAAGAATGGAAGAATTGTACAGATTATTAGAAGCCTATGATGCGCACTCATACATAACTTTTGATTTAAGTATGAGTGGAACCTATGGGTATTATACTGGAATTATTTTTCAGGGATATACATATGGAACAGGAGATGCCATTGTAAAAGGTGGGCGATATGATAATTTGTTAGAAAAATTTGGAAAAAAATCACCGTCAATTGGTTTTGTTTTTGTAGTCGATGAATTGGTAAATGCAATCACACGACAAAAGATTGAGATTCCATTCAAATTAAAAAACACATTTATCTTATACGATAAGGAAAGAGAAGCGGAAGCGATTCACATTACAAAAGAATTCCGCAACAAAGGGAAACAAACAGAACTCTGTCTAAAGAAAGAAGATGTTTCTCTAGATGATTATATATTGTGCGCTAAAAGGGATTTATGCGTAAGTATGATGTATCTGAAAAATACAAATGAAATTGAAATGTTGAATTTATTAACAGGAAAGAGCAACTGCATTTCAAAAACAATAAAGTAAGGCAGGAGGAACTCAAGATGAGATATTTGACATTTGCCCTGACAAAAGGACGCCTTGCAAATAAAACATTAGCATTGTTGGAAAAAATTGGAATCACTTGTGAAGAGATTTATGATAAAGAATCCAGAAAATTGATTTTTATAAATGATGAATTGAAATTAAAATTCTTTTTGGCAAAAGGTCCTGATGTACCGACTTATGTAGAGTATGGTGCGGCTGATATTGGTGTTGTAGGAAAAGATACGATATTAGAAGAAGGTCGAAAAGTGCATGAAGTATGCGACCTTCGTTTCGGTACTTGTCGTATGTGTGTTTGTGGACCAGAATCAGCAAAAGAATTGCTTCAAAGAAGAGAATTGATTCGTGTTGCAACAAAGTATCCTAACATTGCAAAAGATTATTTTTATAATAAAAAACACCAGACTGTTGAGATCATTAAGCTGAATGGTTCTATTGAACTTGCTCCACTTGTGGGCTTATCAGAAGTGATTGTTGATATTGTAGAAACCGGTTCTACACTTAGAGAAAATGGGCTTACAGTTTTAGAAGAAGTATGTCCGCTTTCTGCAAGAATGGTTGTGAATCCAGTCAGTATGAGAATGGAAAATGAAAGAATTAAAGAATTGCTGACAAAACTTCGCACGGTATTACAGGAGAATTAATTATGAGAATACAAAAGTTAAATTCGCTTACGAAAAAAAATCTTTTAGAAGATTTATTGAAACGTAGCCCAAATCAATATCCTGAATATGAAACCAGAGTTTCTGAAATTTTGAATGCAGTAAAGAATGATAAAGATCAAGCATTATTTGCATATACTAAGAGATTTGATGGCGCAGATATTTCAAAAGATAATTTTGTGGTTTCTGAAGCAGAGATTCGGGAAGCTTACGAACTCGTAGATGATAAACTTCTTTCAATCATTCGAAAAGCGAAAGAGAATATTCGTGTTTACCATGAAAAGCAAAGACAGTATAGCTGGTTTGACAGTAAGCCAGATGGGACAATGCTTGGACAAAAAGTAACTGCACTCCAAAGAGTTGGTGTGTATGTTCCAGGTGGAAAAGCAGTGTATCCTTCTTCAGTACTTATGAATATTGTTCCTGCACGAGTAGCTGGCGTAGAGGAAATTATTATGGTTACGCCACCTGGAAAAGACGGAAAAATAAATCCTAATACTTTGGTTGCAGCAAAAGAAGCAGGAGCAGATAAGATCTTCAAAGTGGGCGGAGCGCAAGCAATTGGTGCACTTGCTTATGGAACAGAAAGTATTCCAAAAGTGGATAAAATTGTTGGACCAGGAAATATCTATGTGGCTCTTGCAAAAAAAGCGGTTTATGGTCATGTGAGTATTGATTCAATTGCCGGACCAAGTGAAATTCTTGTGATTGCAGATGAATTTGCTGATCCAAGATACGTTGCTGCTGATTTGTTGTCTCAGGCAGAACATGATGAGCTCGCTTCAGCAATTTTAGTGACAACTAGTGAAAAACTCGCAAATGAAGTATCTAAGCAAATAGATATTTTTGTGGAAGAATTATCTCGTACTGACATTATGAAAAAATCCATTGATAACTATGGTTATATTCTTGTGGCAGATACAATGGATGATGTGATAGATGTTGCAAATGAAATTGCATCAGAACACTTGGAAATCATGACAAAAAATCCATTTGATGTTATGATGAAAGTAAAGAATGCAGGTGCAATTTTTATAGGTGAATATAGTAGTGAACCGCTTGGTGATTATTTTGCAGGACCAAATCATGTATTGCCGACGAATGGAACAGCAAAATTCTTTTCACCGCTCAGTGTAGATGATTTCATTAAAAAATCCAGCATAATCGCATATTCAAAAGAAGCACTTGAAGCCATTCATAGCGACATTGAATATTTTGCGGAAGCTGAACAGTTGACAGCACATGCAAATTCTATAAAAGTACGTTTCGAAAAGTAGAGGTGTTAATATGGAGAACAGAATAGCAACTTATGAGAGAAATACAAAAGAAACAGCCATCAAGATGAAGATTAATTTGGATGGTTCTGGAAAAACAAATATTAAGACGGGAATAGGTTTCTTTGATCATATGTTGGATGGGTTTGCCAGACATGGACTTTTTGATTTGGATGTAGAAGTATCAGGAGACTTATGTGTTGACTGTCATCATTCTGTTGAAGATACAGGAATTGTACTTGGTAAAGTAATTGCTGAAGCTTTAGGAGATAAAAAAGGAATCAAGAGATATGGCAATTTTATGTTACCAATGGATGAAACTTTAGCTCTTTGTGCGATTGATCTGTCAGGAAGACCATATTTGAACTATCAAGCAGATTTTACAGTCGACAGATTAGGTGAATTAGATACAGAGATGATTCGTGAATTTTTCTATGCTGTTTCTTACAGCTGTGGAATGAATATTCATCTTAAGATCATGGATGGATTAAACAATCATCACATGGCGGAAGCTTTATTCAAAGCTTTTGGAAAGGCTCTTGATATGGCAACTATGGAGGAGCCACGTATTAAAGACGTATGGTCTACGAAAGGAAGTTTGTAGAATTGAACAATTATAAAAAATTAATCCCATGCATTTTTATCGATCAAGGAAATGCAGTGAAGTGGTTTGATGATCGAGAGATTATTTCAACAAACGTTGTTGAACTTGCAAAAGAGTACTGCGACTTAGGTGCAGACGCATTGGTGGTTCTTGATTTATCTGATTCAGATGAAGATCATGAAAATGCTATTGATATCATGCGAAAAGTTAATCGTAATATTCGAGTTCCAATGATAGCAGGCGGTAATATCAAACGCCAGGAAGATGCAAAGAAGATGCTTTATGCAGGTGCAAAAAAAGTTATTATCAATCTTTCAAAAAAAGATGGAATGGATTTGTTAGAATCAGTGTCGCATCGTTTTGGAAAAGAGAAAGTGGTTGTTTCTTTGAATGATTTTGATACTTTGTTTAAGAAGAGTGACATGATCGAAGAACATGCAGGCGAAATTCTGTTTATGCATAGACCAGATTTGAAATCTGTTATGGATATAACAAATCTTCCGACAATTATTTTGACGGATGTTATGGAAGAAAATGAAATTCTAAGAATTTTAAAATGTCCTGGAATAAAAGGTGTATCTGGTAAGTTTGTAAGCCAGGATGGTCAAGATCTCTTTGCCTTTAAAGAACTTTGTGAAAAAGAAGGCATTGATATGACGACTTTTGAAAGTATAATGGATTTCTCTGAGTTTAAACTAAATTCAGACGGTCTTATTCCAGTTGTAACTCAAAATTATAAGACAGGAGAAGTTCTTATGGTTGGGTATATGGATCAAGATGCATATGAACATACAATTAAAACAGGCAAGATGACATATTACAGCAGAAGCAGACAATGTCGTTGGGTGAAAGGGGAAACTTCTGGTCACTTCCAGTTTGTGAAATCCCTTACGATTGATTGTGATAAGGATACGATTTTAGCAAAAGTTTCTCAGATTGGTCCAGCTTGTCATACTGGAACACAGACATGTTTTAATCAACCGCTTGCAGGAATGGAACTAGATGAAAGTAATCCGCTGGAAGTGTTTGAAAGTGTTTATGAAAAAATTGTTGATCGCAAAAAGAATCCAAAGGAAGGTTCTTATACAAACTATCTGTTCGATAAAGGAATTGATAAGATTTTGAAGAAAATAGGAGAGGAAGCTACAGAACTTGTAATTGCAGCTAAAAATCCAAATCCAGAAGAAATTAAATACGAATTATCTGATTTTTTATATCATGCAATGGTACTTATGGTAGAACGAGGTGTAACGTGGGAAGACATCGTTCGTGAACTTGGTGATCGCAAATAAAAATAGAGCCATATCTAAGTAAGATATGGCTCTTGTTATGCTATTCAGCTAATTCTTCCCATTTTTCATATAGTTCTTCTAATTCAGCTAACACATCCGCTTTTTCTTTCGATAATTCCTGGCATTTTACACTGTTTGTAAAAACTTCTGGGTTGGACATTTCTACATCTATCTCTTGATCTCTTTCTTCTAGAATACTGATACGTTCTTCGACTTTCTTGAGATCATTTTGACGTTTACGTTCTTTTGCCTGCGCCTCTTTTTGGGCTTTCCAATCTAATTTCGTTTCGGATTCATTGTTGGATGAAGCTACGTAGACAGGAGATGTAGCTGCAGTAAATACAGCTGTCAATTCTTCTTTCTTTTCCAAATAATAATCGTAGTTTCCAATATAGTTCACAAATGTGCCGTTGACGAGATCCATTATGCGTGTAGCAGTTTGGTTAATAAAGTAACGGTCATGTGATACATAAAGGACAGTACCAGTATATTCGTTTAAAGCTTTTTCCAAAATTTCCTTAGATGCGATATCCAAATGGTTGGTAGGTTCGTCGAGAATTAAGAAATTAGCTTCTGAAAGCATCAATTTAGCTAAAGAAACACGACCACGTTCACCACCACTCAAATCACTGATCAATTTGTAAACATCATCACCTGTGAAAAGAAAAGCAGCAAGAGTATTTCTAATCTGAGTATTGTTTAAATAAGGATAATCATCCGAAATTTCTTCGAAAATATTCTTCTCCATATGTAAAACATGATGTTCCTGATCGTAATAACCTATATGAACCTTAGAACCAAGTTTAAAACTGCCTGAATCAGCAGGAAGAACTTCATTAAGGATTTTTAATAAAGTAGTTTTTCCAGTTCCATTATCACCGATAATTGCAATGTGTTCTCCACGTTTGATTTCGAAGTTGATATTAGAAAATAATTTGTGGGAACCAAATGATTTACTGAGATTTTCAACAGCAAGTACATCATTTCCGCTTGTGCAAGATGGCTCAAGGTTAAAATGCAATTCTTTGGCATCACCCATAGGTTTTTCAACCAATTCCATCTTTTCCAACATTTTTTCACGGCTTTCAGCTCGTTTGATAGATTTCTCGCGGTTAAAAGAACGAAGTTTCTCGATAACAGCCTCTTGATGTTTGATTTCTTGCTGTTGATTCAAGTATTCTTTTAATTTTGCTTCACGAATCAGACGTTTCTTTTCTGCAAATTCTGTATAATTACCGTGGAACATCATAATATTACCGTGTTCAATCTCGATAACCTTTGAAACTACTCGATTTAGGAAATAGCGATCGTGGGAAACGATGATCACAGCGCCGTTATAGTTAAGTAAATAGTTTTCAAGCCATGTTATGGAATTCATGTCTAAGTGGTTTGTAGGCTCATCCAATAAAAGGATATCTGGTTTTGTCAGTAGCAGTTTTCCAAGAGCAACACGTGTCTTTTGACCTCCAGAGAGAGTGTTGACTTCCTTGGAAAATTCAGATTCCTGAAATCCTAAGCCTTTTAGCACACCAACAAGTTCACTTTGATAAGCATAACCATTGGCCTGTTCGAAACGTTCCGTAAGAAGATGATAAGAATGAAGACGATTTTCTAATTCCTCACCATGAAGGTGTTTCATCTCGTGTTCCATCGTACGGATTTGTTTTTCTATTTCTATGATATCAGCTTTCGCTGTTTTTAGTTCTTCTAAGATTGTATTTCCTGATGATAAATCTTGATGTTGTGAGAGATAACCAATAGTTTTACCTTTTGTTAATATTATCTCGCCGCTATCTGCATCAAGTTCTTTCATGATCATTTTTAAGATTGTGGATTTGCCTGCACCATTTAAGCCAATAAGAGCTGCTTTTTCACGATCTTCTATATGAAATGAACCAGATTTTACGATTATCTGATCACCAAATGCTTTTGAAATATTGTGGCATGCAAGAATCATATCTTACCTCCTAAAGTGTAATAAACCTCATTTCCTAATTATACCTAAAAATAATTAAAAAACAATGAAAAGTTTGACTTTACATCGTTGATTTTATATAATAATTATAGTTTTATGTAAAGATAGGAAGGTGACATTGGTGGAAGAAAGACAAATTTCACAGGCGGTTATTCGAAGATTACCTCGTTATTATAGATATCTGGGAGATTTATTAGAGCACGGTGTGGAGAGAATATCTTCAAATGACTTAAGCAAAAGAATGAATGTTACTGCTTCTCAAATCAGACAAGATTTAAATAATTTTGGCGGTTTTGGACAACAGGGCTATGGATATAATGTAAAGTATTTACGTACGGAGATTGGGAAAATTCTTGGACTTAATGAAGCCCATAATTTTATCATTATTGGTGCTGGTAATTTAGGACAAGCTTTAGCAAATTATACATCTTTTGAAAAAAGTGGTTTCTTCTTAAAAGGTATTTTTGATGTGAATCCTGTATTAAAGGGAGTTACGATTCGTGGAATTGAGATTCGTATGATGGATGAATTAAAATCATTTATCAAAGAAAATGATGTTGAAATTGCAGTACTTACAATACCAAGAATGAAGGCTGTAGAAGTAGCTGAAGTTTTAGCGGAAACGGACATCAAGGGAATTTGGAATTTTGCTCATACAGATTTACATGTTCCTGAACGTATCATCGTAGAAAATGTACATTTGTCAGAAAGTCTTATGAGACTTTCATACAAAATTGGACGTTCTGGAGATGGTCAATTAGATGAATAATGAAAAAACGTGTAGAGAGAGTATGATATCATACAATCTTTACACGTTTTTTTAGAATAAGGTGAGATTATGAAAGATATACTTACAGGAAGACAAATGTGTTTGGCGGATATTTTTACAATAGAATTTATTGGAGTTCCATCCGTTGTTTTGATGGAAAAAGCAGCGATGGGAGTTGCTAATATAGTGAAGGAGTATGCCGATAAAACGCAAAAAATATTAATTCTCTGTGGAGCAGGAAATAATGGCGGAGACGGTTATGCGTTGGCAAGATTACTTCATCTGGACGGTTATAATGTAGATACCTTCTTTTTAGGAAAAGAGGAATCGAGAAGTGAAGAGAATCGACTTCAAAAGAAGATTTGTGATTATTATCAAATTCCAGCAGTAGATGTTATCGATGAAAATGAATATTCAATAATTATAGATGCTATTTTCGGCATAGGATTATCTAGAAACATTGAAGGAGCATATGCAGATATAATTAACAAAGTAAATCAAATGTCTGTTTTAAAAATTGCAGTAGACGTTCCATCAGGTGTTCATGATACAACAGGACAAATTTATGGAGTGGCTTTTCAATCAGATATCACAGTTGCGATTGCTTACTTGAAACGTGGAATTGTTTTGCAGCCTGGGAATGCATATGCTGGAAAACTGGAAGTCGTAGACATTGGTATTTGTTACGATCCAGTCATAGATAAAGAAAATATGATGGTTTCATATGAAATGTCTGATCTCGTGGAAAAGTTTCCAAAAAGAAAGAAAAATTCCCACAAAGGAAGTTATGGAAAAGTTGGATTGATCGTTGGAAGCAAAGGTATGTCTGGAGCAGCATATCTGGCTGCAAAGGCGGCATATCTTTCTGGTGCTGGGTTAGTGAATATATATACTCACGAAGAGAATCGTGTGATCATGCAATCTCTCGTACCAGAAGCAATCGTAACAACATATGAATCCTTCTGTGAAGAGCAGCTAAAAGATTTTTTGGAATGGTCTGATGTAGTTGC
>JAZQMU010000140.1:0-8955 GCA_045543595.1 Faecalimonas sp. | reverse complement strand
CTGCGTGCTTACGCAGATAAGTATAAAGACCAGATTGTGATTGCAGAATATACGATCAACCAGCAACTGGATGATATTTTGATTGATATTTATAAGAAGAAACCGGATGTTTTATGTTTTTCATGTTATATCTGGAATTTGACTTATGTGGAAGATTTGATCCGCGAGATTAAGAAGATATTTCCGACTCTTCCAATTTGGATGGGCGGACCAGAAGTGTCTTACGATGCAAAAGATGTTCTTGAGAGACTTCCTGAGGTGACAGGCGTGATGTTCGGGGAAGGCGAAGAGACATTTCTCGAGTTGATGGAATGTTATCACGATGAAGGGAAAGAACTTTCTGATATAGTTGGTATTGCTTACCGTGATGAAAAAGGAATTCATCAAAATGAATGGCGCAAGGTGATTGATCTTAGCACCGTGCCATTTGTTTATCATGACATGGAAGATTTTAAGAATAAGATCATTTACTATGAAACAAGTCGTGGCTGTCCATTTTCGTGTAGTTACTGTTTGTCTTCTGTAGATAAGTGCCTACGTTTCAGAAGTCTGGATCTGGTGAAAAAGGAATTACAGTTCTTTATTGATGAGGAAGTGCCGCAGGTTAAGTTTGTGGACCGCACATTTAACTGTAATCATAAGCATGCAATGGAAATCTGGAGATTTCTCATGGAACATGATAAAGGGATCACCAACTTCCATTTTGAAGTTGCAGCAGACTTATTAAATGAAGAAGAGATTCAACTGATCGAGCAGATGCGACCAGGGCTGATCCAATTGGAGATTGGTGTGCAGTCAACGAATCCGGATACGATCAAAGAGATTCGCAGAACCATGAAGTTCTCGGAAGTCGCACGAATTGTTCAAAGGATCAATAAGAAGCAAAATGTACATCAACATTTGGATTTGATCGCAGGACTTCCATATGAAGGAATGGAAAGTTTTAAGAAGTCCTTTGACGATGTGTATCGACTTCATCCAGAACAGCTGCAGCTTGGATTCCTGAAAGTTCTAAAGGGTTCTTACATGGAAGAAATGAAAAAAGAATATGGACTCATATACAAGAGCAAACCGCCATACGAAGTACTGTATACAAATTGGTTGAGTTACGAAGAAGTACTGCAATTAAAAATGGTGGAAGAGATGGTGGAAGTCTACTACAACAGCAGACAGTTTGAGTATACACTGAAGAAACTGGAAGAAGAGTTTGATTCTCCATTTGAGTTGTATTTTGCATTAGGGAAATATTACGAAGAAAAGAATTATCATATGCTTAGCCATTCGCGAATTTCCAGATATGAGATTCTGCTGGATTTTGTAAAAGGTCTTGAACTAGGAAAAGAAGAATTGTATCGAGAACTTTTGACATTCGATCTGTATTTGCGTGAAAATGTGAAGAACAGGCCGGAGTTTGCGGGAGAGTATAGTGTCTCAAAAGAATTGCTTCATGAATTCTACGAAAAAGAGGCAGAGCAGCACACGTACTTGAAAGGATACGAAAAATACGATAAACGCCAGCTTCGAAAGATGACCCATATCGAGGCGTTTGAATATGACGTTATGGAGTCTGGAGAGAAGAATGGTCAAACCATTTTGTTTGACTATGAAAATCGAAGCAAACTCACACATCAGGCGACTGTATTTAAGATATAAGAAACTTGCAAAAATGGCAGGAAACTAGTACAATATAGATTAATTATTTTTTGAGAGGTGTAATATGTTTTTTAATAATAAACATGTAAAAAAAGTGATGTGCATCGTGATCTTGTTGATCATCGCAGCGATGTTATTGACATCAGTCATCCCTTACCTTGTGTAGAAGAACTGACTGCCACAGAATAGGATTTATATGAAAATAGGAAAAGTATCGCAGACCGTTTTGAAAAGGTCTATGTTAAAAACGTTACAATTTCATAGAGAAGAAGCTATGTTTGAACCATCTGTTGAGGAGATGTGTTATGGGATTTTCCGTCAGGAAGGTGAAGAATTTATATCTGCAAGCAGTGTGCTTTACGGAGATGAAAAAGATCTTGGCGTATTTGCTTTGGCGCAGGTGATCAACGATCTAGCAAGCCGCGGAGCAAAGACGGTAGGGGCAAGTGTACATATTATGCTCCCACCGTATGCTTATGAATCCAGACTGAAAACCATGATGGAACACATAGAACACGCCGGAAGTGAACACCATGTTCAGATCATGTGTGCCAAGGCGGAAGTAAGTCCAGTGATCAGCAAAGCCATTGTCTATGTCAATGGCGCAGGTGTTGTGAGAAAGGAAGAACTTCTTCAAAGTTCTATGGGGAAAACAGGACAGGATATCGTGCTTCTCAAATGGATCGGTCTGGAAGGAACTTTCCGTGTTATGCGTGAGAAAGAGGAAGAACTTGGCAAACGATTTGTACCAACATTCCTGAACCAGATCAAAGGACTGGAGCCTGAGATTTTTTCGGAAAAAGAAATGCAGATGGCGAAAGAGTTTGGCGTGTCAGCTATGCATCAGGTTACGAGTGGTGGAATCTTGGCAGCTCTTTGGGAAATGTCAGAGGCTTCCAATGTAGGGATCGAAGTGGACCTGAAAAAGATGTCCATTAAACAAGAAACTGTGGAAGTATGTGAGTTCTGCCATTTGAATCCATATCAGCTGACGAGTGCAGGCTGCATTCTGATGATGACAGACCGCGGAGAAGAATTGGTTCAAAAATATGAGGAAGCAGGTGTGCAGGCTACATTGCTAGGAAAGACAACTGCAGACTCAGCCCGCGTGATCATAGGTGGCGAGGAAAGAAGATTTTTAGAAAGACCGGCGACAGATGAACTGTTGAAAATATATGAAAATAATTAGGGGGATTTATGAGAACACAGATTTTAAAGTATATTGAAAAGAAAAGCAAAGTGGATCTGGGAGAACTTGCTATCATGCTTGGAACAGACGAGATCACAGTTGCAAATGAAATTGCAGATATGGAAAAAGAAAAGATCATCTGTGGTTACCACACATTGATCGACTGGGACAAAGCAGGCGTGGAATCGGTTACTGCACTTATCGAAGTACGTGTGACACCACAAAGAAATCAAGGTTTTGACCGTATTGCAGAACGTATTTACAATTATCCAGAAGTAACTTCTGTATATTTGATCTCAGGAGGTTATGACCTTCTTGTAACTTTAGAAGGAAGAACATTAAAAGAAGTGTCTCAGTTCGTATCTGAAAAACTTTCTCCAGTAGAAGCAGTTATCAGTACAGCAACACACTTTATTTTGAAGAAATATAAAGACCATGGAACAATCTTAGTGAAAAAACCTGAATCAGAAAGGATGTTAATTACACCATAATGAGAAATCCATTATCTAAAACAATTACAGGCATTGCGCCTTCTGGTATCCGTAAGTTTTTCGATGTAGTAAGCGAGATGCCAGATGCTATTTCTCTAGGGGTAGGGGAACCTGATTTCGATACACCATGGCGAATTCGAGAAGAAGGTATCTACACATTAGAAAGAGGAAAAACATTCTACACATCTAATGCAGGTTTAAAGGAATTAAAAATTGAAATCTGTAATTATTTGGCAAGAAAATATGATGTGAAATATAATTTTAAGGATGAAGTACTTGTGACAGTCGGCGGAAGCGAGGGTATTGATGTGGCGCTTCGTGCCATGCTTGATCCAGGGGATGAAGTTTTGATTCCTCAACCAAGTTACGTGTCATATTTACCATGTGCAATTTTGGCAAATGGTGTACCTGTGACAATTCCGCTTCAGGAAAAGAACGAATTTAAATTGACTGCAGAAGAACTGGAAGCAGCGATCACACCAAAGACAAAGATTCTGATCATGCCATTCCCTAACAATCCAACAGGGGCGATCATGACAAAAGAAGATTTGGAACCAATCGTGGAACTTGTGAAGAAATATGATCTCTATGTCATTTCAGATGAAATCTATTCAGAGTTGACATACGGAAGCCAACACGTATCCATTGCAAGCTTCGAAGGAATGAAAGAACGTACAATCTTGATCAACGGTTTTTCAAAAGCATTTGCTATGACAGGATGGAGACTTGGCTACGCATGTGGACCAAAGGAAATCATTGAGCAAATGATCAAGATTCATCAATATGCGATCATGTGTGCACCTACAAACAGTCAGTATGCAGCTGTGGAAGCGCTTCGCAACTGTGACGCTGAAGTGCAGGAAATGATGGAAGCGTACAACCAAAGAAGACGATTCCTCATGAGTGAATTCAGACGCATGGGAGTGCAATGCTTTGAACCATTTGGAGCATTCTATGTATTCCCAAGTATCCAGGAATTTGGCATGACTTCGGAAGAATTTGCACTTCGATTCCTGGAAGAAGAATTGGTTGCAGTTGTTCCAGGAACAGCATTTGGGGATTGCGGAGAAGGATTCCTTCGTATTTCTTATGCATACTCGATTGAAGACTTGAAGGTTGCGCTTGGACGTTTTGAAAAATTCATTGAACGTCTGAGAAAAGAAAAAGGGAAATAATTATGTTAAATATTGTTTTATTTGAGCCAGAGATTCCACAAAATACAGGAAACATCGGTAGAACATGTGTGGCTACAAATACAAGACTTCATTTGATCGAGCCTCTTGGTTTTCGATTGAATGACAAGACGGTAAAACGTGCAGGTATGGACTACTGGGAAGATCTTGATGTTACAAGATACGATGATTTTAATGATTTTATGGAACGTAATCCTGGTGCGAAAATTTACATGGCGACAACAAAGGCGCCGAATGTATATACTGAAGTAAACTATGAACCAGACTGCTATATTATGTTTGGAAAAGAAAGTGCAGGTATACCGGAAGAGATTTTGGTACATCATAAAGAAGACAGTATCCGAATTCCAATGGTTGGAGAAATCCGCTCTCTCAATCTGAGTAATTCGGTTGCGATCGTACTCTATGAAGCGCTTAGACAGAATGGGTTTGAGAATATGACAAAAGAGGGACACTTACACCGTTTAGCGTGGGACGAGTAGTCCCTCTTTTTTGACGTTTTTTTAACAAGATGTGCAAAATTTATACAATTTGAGACAAGCCTTTGCAACGAATTCACTAGACAGAAAGGGTTGAATATTGTAAAATCACATCATGGAGTAAAAGGGGAAGTTTGGGCATGAAGAAGAAAAATACGGTTTTCAAAACTTTTTCATTAATATCACAGTTGGGAATTAGCGTGATTACTCCAGTGGTTATTTGTACACTCATCGGTCTCAAACTGGAAGAAAAGTTTTCCGTTCCGGTCACAATTCCGTTTATCATTTTGGGGATTTTGGCGGGAGGAAGAAATGCATATACACTGGTTGCTCAGGTGATCAAAGAGATGGCTGCTGAGAAGGATGAAGATGAAGAATGAAAAAGAATAATATACTATTTGAATTACTTGTGGGAATAATTCTGTTTGGAATTGTGATTCAGATTATCTGCGTTGTGGTTTCGAAGGATTATTTATATAACTCAATTGGATTGTGGATTGGAGTTGCAATTGCTTGTTTTATGGCAATTCACATGAAGCGTTCGATTGAAGATGCGTTAGACCTTGGTGAAGAAGCAGGTGTAAAACATATGCGCAAAGGCTACGGAACACGAATGGCTGTTGTGGCAATTGCAGTTATTGCGGTTCTGATTTTAAAATTAGGCAATCCGATCATGCTTGTGATCGGGATTTTTCCGCTTAAGTTATCTGCATACGCACAACCGGTTATTCACAACGCAATTTTATGGTTTCAAAACCATGGGAAAAATTAAATATTTTAAGAAAAGGAGGTTGAACAAGTGGCAGGAATATTAGCGGCAGATGCTGATTTCTTTATACACAGTTTGGCGCCTGTGAAGTTTTTAGGGCAGACAGTGTATTTCACAACAACTCATGTCAGTTTACTGATTATCATGTCAGCGCTTATCGTGTTAGGAATTATCGTTCGTAGCAAACTGAAAAATAAGAGTTACGAAGACAAGCCTACGGGATTGTTGAACGCGATCGAGCTTGCTGTTGAGATGTTGGAGAGCATGGTGAAAGGCTCAATGGGAAAAAGTGCTCCAAAGTATATGAACTATATTGGAACGCTGTTTCTTTTCCTATTATTCAGTAATATTTCCGGATTATTAGGGCTCAGACCACCAACAGCGGATTATGGTGTGACATTTCCGCTTGGTCTTATCACTTTCGTGTTGATCCAATACAACAATGTGAAGTGGAATAAAGTTGGAGCATTCACGGATTTATTCAAACCATTACCATTCTTATTCCCAATCAACTTGATTGGTGAATTGGCAGTGCCATTTTCTATTTCACTGCGTTTGTTCGGTAACGTAGTATCGGGAACAGTTATTATGGCATTGATCTATGGGTTATTGTCA
This sequence comes from Faecalimonas sp., assembly GCA_045543595.1. Lineage (GTDB taxonomy): Bacteria > Bacillota > Clostridia > Lachnospirales > Lachnospiraceae > Faecalimonas. The sequence goes on along the minus strand of JAZQMU010000140.1, from coordinate 2,566 downwards.
AAAATCGCAATTTTATGGCCAGGTGTGCTGCACGCGTATTTTGACTTGTTTTCCGGAGCAATCCAGACATACGTATTCTGTATGTTAACAATGGTATTTATCTCTCAAAAAATACCAGAAGATGTTTAATCAAAATTTAATTTAGGAGGAATTTTATAATGATGAGTAATATCACAAACGAAGGTTTAATTTTAGCAATGTCAGCAGTAGGTGCAGGTCTTGCGATGATCGCAGGTATCGGACCTGGTATCGGTCAAGGTCATGCAGCTGGTCAAGGTTGTGCAGCTGTAGGTAGAAATCCAGGAGCAAAGGGTGACATCATGTCTACAATGTTACTTGGTCAAGCGGTAGCTGAAACAACAGGTCTTTACGGTCTCGTTATTGCGTTAATCTTATTATTCGCAAATCCATTGATCGGAAAACTCTAGAATTTAGATTTATAGAATAAAATTTTGAAGGGAAGGAGGCTGGACCTTGGAACGTTTATTTACGCTTGACGCACAATTCCTTTTTGATGCGATTGTTTTAGCGCTCAGTATGCTTGTGTTGTTCACTCTTTTATCATATCTCTTATTTAATCCTGTAAGAGACATGCTCAAAAAGAGACAAGAAAGAGTCATGGATGACCTTGCGAATGCGAAGAGTGAAAAAGAAGCAGCGCTTGCATATAAGGAAAAGTACGATCAAAAATTAAAAGAAGTAGATAAAGAAGCGCAAGAAATCTTAACAGAAACTCGCAAAAAAGCGATGAAGATGGAAAATAAGATCATTGCAGAAGCAAAAGAAGAGGCAGCCCGTATTATAGAACGTGCCAATGCGCAGATTGAATTGGAAAAGAAACATGCATTGGATGATATGAAACAGGAAATGATTACGATTGCATCTATGATGGCACAAAAAGTCGTAACAGCTTCTATCGATACAAATGTACAAGAAAGTCTTATCGAAGAAACATTGAAAGAAATGGGTGAAGGTACATGGCTAAGTTAGTTTCAAAAACATATGGAGATGCATTATTTGCAGTAGCTTTGGAAGAAGGCCGTATGGATGAATTTTTTGAAGCAGCGAAAGCCGTAGCAGACATCTTGCGTACAAACGAAGATTTCGGCAAATTAATGAATCATCCAAAGATTATGAAAGAAGATAAAGTAAAGATTGTGGAAGAAACGTTTGGTAATCAGATTCCAAAAGAAGTGATTGGTATCATGGTTCTTATGATTACAAAGGGCCGTGCCAGCGAGATGCTCACAGTTTTCGATTATTTTATCGCTCTCGTTAAAGAAGAAAAGAAAATCGGAAAAGCCGATGTAACAACTGCAGTGGAACTTAGCAAAGTTCAAAAAGAAAAAGTAGAAAAGAAACTTCTTGAAACTACAAAGTATAAATCATTTGAAATGAATTATGCAGTTGATGAATCGTTGATCGGTGGTATGGTGATCCGCATCGGTGACCGCGTAGTTGACAGCAGTATTAAGACAAAAATTTACAATCTGTCACGTGAATTACGTAATATTCAAGTTTAAAATAATGAAGGAAGGTGGATTCGTTCCATGAACTTAAGACCAGAAGAAATTAGTTCTGTTATCAAAGAACAGATTAAAAGATATGCGTCAGAGTTAGGAGTTTCTGACGTTGGTACGGTTATCCAAGTAGCCGATGGTATTGCTCGTATCCACGGTCTGGAAAATGCGATGCAAGGTGAACTTTTAGAGTTCCCAGGCGAAGTTTACGGTATGGTACTCAACTTAGAAGAAGATAACGTTGGTTGTGTTCTCCTTGGAGATCACAAGAGCATCAACGAAGGCGATACTGTAAAGACAACAGGTAGAGTAGTAGAAGTTCCAGTTGGTGACTGTATGCTCGGACGTGTTGTTAACGCATTAGGACAGCCAATCGACGGCAAAGGACCAATTCAAGCAACAAAATTCAGACAGATCGAAAGAGTTGCTTCAGGGGTTATCGCTCGTAAATCAGTAGATACTCCATTACAAACAGGTATTAAAGCAATCGACTCAATGATCCCTATCGGTAGAGGACAACGTGAGCTCATTATCGGGGACAGACAAACAGGTAAAACAGCTATCGCTGTAGATACGATCATTAACCAAAAAGGACAAGGCGTAAAATGTATTTACGTAGCAATCGGACAAAAAGCTTCTACAGTTGCTAACATCGTAAAAACATTTGAACAATACGGCGCAATGGATTACACAACTGTAGTTGCTGCTACAGCAAGTGAACTTGCTCCACTTCAATACATCGCTCCATATTCAGGATGTGCGATGGGTGAAGAATGGATGGAAAACGGTGAAGACGTGCTTATCGTATATGACGATTTATCAAAACACGCTACAGCTTACCGTACACTTTCATTACTTCTTAAGAGACCACCAGGACGTGAAGCTTACCCAGGTGATGTTTTCTACTTACACTCAAGATTATTAGAAAGAGCGGCTAGACTTTCAGATGCACTTGGCGGTGGCTCATTAACAGCTCTTCCAATCATCGAAACACAAGCTGGTGACGTATCAGCTTACATTCCAACAAACGTAATTTCTATTACAGA